>CAZNMG010000191.1:0-7161 GCA_964574075.1 uncultured Owenweeksia sp. | reverse complement strand
GGGGTATATGTTTTGCCTTTCCAGTCAAAACTCTCGGGATATTCCCCCAGGTAAGCATCGAGGGTGGCCACCAGCGCTTTCTTCCATGAAGGGGTCAGGGTCTTGTTTGGATTTTTTATCACCTGGTCGAGTTGCGCCTTTAATACCTTTTCCAGTTCACTATGGTTATTGGATTCGGTCCCATAGTTAAGTCCTTCATACACTTCCTGGGGAACAGCGCCATACTTTTTTATTACGTAAAGCACATCCGGCAGCGCACCGCCCTGGGCATAATTCAAATGACCGTGAAGACGGACATATTTTTCAGCTTTATCAAGGTACACCTGCCGCACGGTAAACATTTCCGAAAGATCGATCGGCTCCTTCCCTTTTCTTATCATCTCTGATTCCAAAAAAGAAGTGGTGGCATAGCTCCAGCAGGTGCCGCTACGGCCCTGATCCTTTACCGGAGTGGCTTCAAGATCTATTAGAGTTTCAAACTGATACCCGGCCTCAGCATTCTTACTGCCATTGTTGATCACCTCATTTATGAGATTATCCTGCGCCCATACCGGGCTACTCAATAACCCGGCAGCTATGATGGGAATGATTTTAAACTTCATTTTACTTTCATTATGGATTTATGGAAAATGCTAAAATATTAAACGTTGGGCAATAATGGTATTGTAATAGGGAGGGCACCTCTTTCGCAATCGACCCTGCCTTGCATAAAAATGTTAGGGATTATGGGAGCTTACCGGAAATGCATGAACATTTTGCTGATTCGAGACATAGGATTACTGGCAATATCTCCAAAGAATTAAGCCATGCCACAGGAAAGTTTTTTACGCCATATGCGCGAACGTCCTAATCCCTATAAGGGCTTTTTCAGTGACAACCTGTTTAAACGGCAGATGGATGATGACTACTTACCGGCTGCTAATATCCAATCCACCAGTGAGAGTTATGAAATTCAGCTGGCCCTGCCCGGCTTTAAAAAAGAACATGTGGAAATTTCGATTGCGGGTAATGTCCTTACCATCAAGGGTGAGGAGGTAATAGAGAGTAAAGTGACCGAAAACTTCACACAAAAAGAGTTTTACCAAAGTGCATTTCAGCGCTCCTTTGATCTTCCTCCAGATGTAAAGGAGGAAATCTCCGCCCATTTTGAAGATGGTGTTTTAAAAGTCAGTATCGGCCGGCATGATCATGATCCTAAACTGCGCTCCCACAGCATTGGCATTAACTAAACCACTGTAGTATAGCTCTTCTCCAATACAAGGTAATAACTTGCCCGCGCCAGCCGGCTGGCCTTTCCCTTGCCGTTTACCTGGTGCGCAAATACCTTGAGGAGAATTTCATTTTTCCCGGAAGGAAAAAACTGCGCCTTTAAGAAAACCCTGGCACCTTTCTCGGCTGTGCCCAGCAGGTCAAGCTTTATCTTGGTTATCTGCTCACTAATCTCCGGCTCCGTAATGCCTTTTAATCGGGAACGCATTTGCGAAGCTGTTTCCTCTATCAGCTTTAGAACCTTCCATTCATTAAGCTCCCCTTCTCCGGGTTTTAAAGTGATAATGTGCTCAAGGGAAGCCCTTCGAGTGGTTTTCAGAATCCTTACATAATCTTTCATGGTTCTTCGATTTTGGCCAAAAAAAATGCCCCGGGTTTTCCGGGGCATCTGTTGTAATTATTTTAATTCTGTTGCTACATTACAATGCCCCATAACCCGTCTGTCCACATCTTATTAGTGTGGCAGATCGAAATACGATTATAGGATACTTGCTTATGCATTATCCCAAATGTAAAAAAAATAATGGCAGAGATACATGGGCGGAGTTTTTACTTTTACCGCGTCATGAAAAGGTATATCATTTTTTACGGCCTTTTGGCTTTCTCCCTGCTGATGCTCTTTCAGCTGTCGTCCATGTGGCTCATGGTGCACCGGGCTTCAACAGAGTGGCTCCTCATCCTTGTTGCCATAATCTCGGTAGGAATTGGAGCCTTCTATTCAAAGAAGGGAGCCCGTGAAGAAGCCGATGCTAAATTGCAACCCTTTGAAAAATGGGGAATAACAGAAAGGGAATTTGAAGTTTTGCAGCTCATCAACCAGGGATTTTCCAATAAAGAAGTCGGTGAAAAACTCTTTATTTCAGAAAATACGGTGAAGACGCATGTGTCTAACTTGCTGGTAAAACTGGATGCACGAAGGCGTACCCAGGCACTGAAGAATGCCAAGGAGTTGAAAATCATAGCCTAAGGTCTCCGGTGCTTTTGTGGCAACGCAAAATCACTCTAAAGTATGATGGCAGAGTTAGCTGGAAAAGCGTGCTTTGTTTCACAAAATCAACAACAATGAAAAACACAGCTATCAGGTACGGGCTTATCGGGGGAATCTTAGTGACCCTGCTTTTTTTAGGACCAGTGGTTATTGATTCGGATAGCTACATGGACCCGGATAAAATGGCAACGGGTGAGGTAATTGGCTATTCAGTAATGATTCTCTCTATGTTGACGGTATTCTTTGGCGTACGTCACTACAGACGCCAGCAAGCAGGTACTGATTTTCCTTTTGGCAAAGCTTTACTTTCAGGGTTGGCTATTACCGGTGTGGCAAGCCTCGTGTTTTATGTGGGCAATGTGCTGCTTTACGAAGTGATAAAGCCAAATTTCCTGTCAGAATTCGGGGAGTATTACAGGGATTATTCCCTTTCGCAGGTAAGCGATGATGCGGAACGGGATAAACTCAGAGCCGAACTGGAGGCCTCAGCAGCATATATTGAAAATTCATACATGTACGCTGGCCTTATGGCGCTCACCACACTTTTTATAGGAATCATAATCAGCCTTCTTTCCGCTGCAATTTTGCGAAGAAGCAGTTAAAACTACTCCAACACCTGTACTTCGATGGGGATATTGTGAAGGGGCCACTCCCCTTCGTCCACCCTTACACGGCTAATTTCCTCCACCACGTCCATTCCGGAGATCACTTCGCCAAACACGGTGTGTTGTCCATCAAGGTGAGGAGCTCCCGGGCGATTGTTGTAGAATTCCAATTGCTCCTGGCTAAGGTCGAGGTCGTGTTTTTCGGCTAGTAGTTTTAGCTCAGCCCGCGAATATGCATTGCCAAGCACAATGTAAAATTCAAAAGGGTCGGAGTTTTTTTGAGGATTCGAAGAATACGAGCGGGCTGCAGCAACCGCACCACTTTTGTGGTAATTGTTGGCAACTATTTCACTGGGGACAAGGAAATCGCCAATAGCATTCCGGCTGTTTATGGTTTGTTGTGAATCGGTATTACCCGCCTGAATGACGTGGCCTTCACTTACGCGATAAAACCAGGTTCCATCAAAATAGCCCTGCCGGGTGAGGTAAAGAAAATTGGCCCGGTGTAAGGGGGTGTTTTTATAAAGGCGGATACGGATATCTCCAAAGCTGGTCGAAATGAGAACTTCATCTTCAGGGTGTTTCCGGGCATATTTCTTTAGAAAAGCCCTGGCGTTTTCGGAGGTGATCTTTTTTTTGTCAGGTGGCGCGGCCTCTCCCTCTTCAATGGTTGCCTTCTGGTCAGGTTCTCTGTTTACGGTAGCAGGGTCTTCTGAAGGTGAGTTACAAGCCACCGCCAAAAGAAGCCAAACAAGAAAGATCCAGGATTTACTAGTTGGGATATATTTTATCATGCACACTTCGCTCCTGTATTTCCATAATCTCGAGGTAGCGAAAGTAGTTAATAAGATAACTCTGCCTCTCGGCAGCCGTTGGCAACTGTACAAGCTCGAGTTTATCCTTTGTCGCTGAAATAATTTCGGCTGCGATATCGAAGATACCGAGCGGTTCCTGCAATAAGAGCTCCTCTTTAAGCATGGGGTGCTTCAGTAAATAATTGGTAAACAATGATTTGAGGGCGAGACTGGCGGGTTCGTTGCTAATTTCATCAAAAATAGTTATCTCTCCTTCCGGGTAAAGCTTACCTTCCTTCTGAAAATTGAACTTAAAAAGCTTAAAGATGGATACCGCCTGAACGATTATCTCCATCTCACCATCAGGAAAATCGTGCAACACCTCCTTGAGCTCTACAATAGCACCCAACTTATCATTGTTATCACGGCTACTATACACTATCCCAAACGAACTGATCTCCTGCTCGCGGCACTCACAAATGAGTTGCTTATAACGTTCTTCAAAGATGTAAAGCTGTGTCTGTTCTCCTGGTAATAAGAAAATTTTGAGGGGAAAAAGGGCTATATTTTCAATCTGATTGGCCACCTCTTATTATACAGAAATGCGCATTGGTTGTTCAGTCACTACCGCCATCAGGCGCTTTTTAAAGGGCTCACCACTTCCTCCTTTTCATGGGAGAGTTTTTCGGGAATGCTGCTGAGTATGATCCGCTCCATCTCTTCTATGACCTTTATTTTTAGTTCTGCCCTCGTAAATACCAGGCTGATTTCACGCGTAGGCTTAGGGTCAGCAATGGGTTTTACCAGTTTTTGATCTTCTTCTGATAGGTCTAAAGCGTGCAGGTATGGAATAAGCGTCATACCAAACCCCCGTTTGCTCAATTTTATTAACGTTTCGAAATTTCCACTTTCCAGTTCCACCGGGCGCTGGCCCTCCTTGGGTAGCTTATTGCAGATGTTTAAAACGCTGTTCCTGAAGCAGTGCCCTTCATTCAAAAGAAGGATATCATTCACGTCAAGTTCGGAATTGGTAATAAACGCCTCCTTTCCCAGGCGGTGGCTGGCAGGAATAAATGCCATAAAGGGTTCGTAAAATAAGGGCTTTTCTATTATTCCTTTAGCATCGAGAGGTGTGGCCAGTATGCCCGCATCCAACTCATCCATTCGTAGCTTTTCAATGATCTTCTCAGTTTGCAACTCCTGTATCTGAAGCTGAATCCTTGGAAAGGCCTCATGAAAATTACTCAGGAACCGAGGGAGCAGCGAAGAGGCAATAGTGGGAATCACTCCGAGCTTAAAGGGTCCTTCAAGCTGATTCTTACCTTCCTGAAGTATTTGATGGATGCGGTCTGTTTCAAGTACCACTGTCCGTGCCTGATTGATGATCCGCTCCCCTACCGATGTGGGCCTCACAGGGTGTTTGCTCCGATCAAACAACAATACCCCCAGTTCATCCTCCAATTTCTGGATCTGCATGCTGAGGGTAGGTTGTGTTACAAAACAGGCTTCTGCGGCACGGGCAAAATGGCGGTGATTATCTACCGCTATAAGATACTGTAGCTGTGTAATGGTCATAGAAATAACTTTCTCTTATTCGATTAGCAAAGGTAATAAATTATTCCTATTTGATGTTCCACCTTCAATAACTTTTTCTCTTCCGATCTTGTTAGTTTTGCAATGCTGAAACGTAACAGCTGATAAAAATTCCTCCTTTTTGTTATCATAAGAACATCCCAGGATTTTGATTGATTTCCAGAAGCTAGACTTATACTTACGAAATGGCCTGGCAGGGTCGCTGCCCGGAAAAAGTGCGCAGCATAAGATGGCCCCTGTAGGCAGAGAGCATCTGGATATTTCAAGAATAAACACAGCTAAAGTCAAACAGGCGGCCGTTTTGGCTTTATTCTATAAAAAGCAAAACCAGCCCCACCTTGTTCTTACTCTCAGGGTACAGTCGGGAGGTGTGCACTCCGGCCAGATCAGTCTTCCCGGAGGTAAAAGAGAGCCTCAGGACAATAATTTCATGGATACCGCACTTCGCGAAACCTATGAAGAAGTAGGCCTGGCCCCCGAAAATGTAGAGGTGTTGGGCGAACTTACCCCTCTTTATATCCCTCCCAGCAATTTTCTGGTCTTCCCCTTTGTCGGGCTATATCACCGTGAGCCTTATTTTGAAAGACAAGTGAGTGAAGTGAAGGAGATTTTCAGCCTTGACTTTAATCATTTCCTTGACTCAGCCACCGTTGTACAACAGGAGGTAAAGGCGCGGGAACTAAATCTCAATGTTCCGGTTTTTAGCATTGACGGCCATGTGATTTGGGGGGCTACCGCTATGATACTCAGTGAACTTAGAGAAATGATACTGGCCCGAATAAGCAATCCCTCCTAAATAGAACTATATTCTATATTTGGCCCCAGAGAGAGAATAAATGAAAATACGACTATTTGATGCCTTCGGCAATTCGCTCTTTATAAAGAGGATATTGATCTTCATCATTGGCTGTATAGCCTACTACCGCTTTAGTATAGCCAATAAAACTAAAATTTCGGGAAGCAAGGTGCTGAAGGGACTCCCGGGAAATAACGTACTTTTTATAAGTAACCACCAAACTTACTTTGCAGATGTAATGGGTCTTTACCAGGTATTTTGCAGCGCAAAGTGGGGAATTTATGACCGCATTGACCGGCCCTGGTATGTTATCAATCCAAAGCTGAATATCTACTTTGTAGCCGCCCGCGAAACCATGAAGTCAGGTCTTTTGCCCAAAATATTTGCCTACGTGGGTTCAGTTTCGATAAAGCGTAGCTGGCGCGAGGCGGGCAAAGTTGTAGACCGTGGCGTGGATCCCCGCGATATCAACAAGATCTTTACCGCACTCAATAATGGCTGGGTAATTACATTTCCGCAAGGCACAACCACTCCTTTCGTTCCGGGGCGCAGAGGAACCGCTCATATAATTAAAGAAACCCAGCCCGTGGTGATACCGGTGGTAATTGATGGGTTCAGAAGAGCGTTTGACAAAAAAGGGCTGCTTCTGAAGAAAAAGGGCGTTAAACTGTCGATCCGCTTCAAAGCTCCCCTTGATATTGACTATGATAAAAGTTCGGCTCAGATACTGGAGCAAATTATGCATAGCATTGAACAAACGGAAGATTTCAACACGCTAAAAAAACTGGAGAAAGACGAAGACACTATTTCCGTGTCTGATGAAAGTCGCGTAAACTAATTGAAATTGGCAATTGCTGCATCCAATATTTTTTCTCACCTTAAGATTGATATATTTGTGACTAAATAACCCTTACCTATGCGTAAAATAGCCCTTCTGCTAATTGCCATTACAATTCTTTCGGCTTGTAAGGAACCTGATCTTACCACGGAAAATCCCGCTCCACCAGAGGAAAATATATACTTATCCACCTCATTTGTATATAACCAGGGATACTTCTCTCCTGATTCCATTATCACTAATAATCAAGGATTGAGCTTTTTTATCACCGAAGTCCA
>CAZNMG010000190.1:0-4194 GCA_964574075.1 uncultured Owenweeksia sp. | reverse complement strand
TACCCAATCGGTGATAAAAAGGCATAGCTGACTGATTTTTAAAAGCTCAAATTTAGGGATTATGTTCCCTTTAAAAGCATGACAAAAATCAGCCGGCTATGTTTATCCATTACCAGCAGCAGGTCAGCGGGTAATTTTGTGAGAAGTGTTATTCCGTTCGTTCACCAACATATAAATCCCCTTTGGCAAAGAGGAGGCCGGGACAAGCACGGTACTGTGTTCACCTACTTCAAATATGGTTAATAATTGCCCGTTCATACTGTAGAGTTTGAATTCCAGAGGTGAAGTTTCTTCATTTTTCACATACCATTCAGTAGAGGAGGACCGGTAAAAAACCCGGTAATCCGAGTTCGGATAAAGACTTCTTAAGCTAACATTCCGGATGGGCAGATTCGCCTTCATTTCATCCAGGTCTTCCAACCTTCCGTTGATAAGGTCGTATCCTGCAAGGTTATCACCGGCCCTGCTCCACACTATTCCAAGGTTAACTTCAAAGGATTGTCCGGCCGTTAAAGAGAAAGGTCCGGCCGAAGCCATGGCTCTTTTATCGCCTTGGTTTGTGGTCGATTCAAACCAGTCTATGGGCTGAAAAGGTGGAAATGCCCCCACGGAATCATGGCTGTTGCCAGGGTACATGTAGAGTGATTTTGCCCCCGTATTGGCGGCTACGTAGCCATCGCCATTGGCAATGTGCCCTATGCCTGAAGGGCTCTCTATAATAAGGTTATTGCCATTTTTCCAGAGGCTTTGCATAAAGGAGTAATGTTCTGCAGAAGTGGATGGCTCAGTCATAGGACCGGGAACAGGCGCAGAACCCGAACGGTAGTAATACATGGAACCGGAGGTTTTGTAGTGTTCTCTTAGGCCTGTGGAAGGGTTTTCTGTCTGGCAGTTCCCCAGGGAATCTCTTATGCCATCGATACACCCATCCTTATCATTGTCAACACCATCAAAATAATCGGCTGGCGGGCCCTTTAATATTCTAACCCCGCTGGCTGCAGGCCGGGTCCCGAAGCCACTCGGGAGGTCATCATTATCATCAGCATTATAGGCAAATATTGCATCTGCGTTTACATTAGTTCCAATCAGGTCATCCTGATGATTGCCAAGATCAAAGTCATTGAAAAAGCTGAGATAGGTTTTGGTAAAAGTTTCACTGGAGCGGTTTGTCAGTTTGTAATCCACAAAGAGGGCACTGTCTTCCATTCCACCGGTGTTGTAGCCATAAATCATTATCTGTACTTCAATTCCCAGACTGTTTCCGGTAGTGTCACCATTCTGATCATTATAAATGGCAAAGAGAGCCTCATCACCTTTTATATCCGGGTAGTCCCCTTTTGAGGGGTCGTAGGTCCCGTCCTGATCCACATCCACAAATGGCGCGAGATTGGCAGCCTCACCCATTGCTGTATTTCCATGTGCCGGCCAGTTGGCAATTTCAGGAGGAATGCCTCTGGTAACACCATTTACAAAATCTGTAAGTGTTTGCAGCTTCACGTGGTACACCTGGTTATAGTTGCTGTACGCATTTGGATCATTCGAAATAGGACCCGGGTAAAAATTGACCCGGCTCTGGCGGTAGGTTTGTGCAGAAAGACGAAGCAGGGTGTCAATATCCATACCTCCTATCCAGAGGTTTTGGGCGTAGAGCAAAGTTTTGTAGGTTGAGTTGTCTTCAGTTGTCATTTCTCCGAGTCCCCCATCGGCATGCAACTTTATTTTGAGCGTGTTTACTTCCATAGAGTCCACCGCAAGATTGGGTTGAGCTTTGAGACAGGGACTTAGGACTAATAATAGAATACCAATGCATATAAATTTGTGCATAATTAAATTTTAGGGTTGCTAATATAGACGGCACGACCCGCTAAGGTTGCCTAATATAGAAGAAATGAGTTGCCTTTTTTGCGGAAATTACTCAACCTTCTGACTCTTAATGCTATGGGATTTTTTTCACCTTAAGATCAGGTTTCCGGTGGCTGTGAAAACGCTTTTTTTGTTCGCGCTTTTTTCGCAGGTTTTTTTGCTCTTCCTCACTAAGATGAATTACTGTCTGACATTCATCTGAGCAGCAACCTTCCATTTTATTGGCACAGCCGGCACACTGGATGAAAAGCAAATTGCAGTCCTTATTGGCACAGTTTACATGCACATCACAGGTTTCGCCACATTGGTGGCAGCGGGCTATCACCTCACCGGAAATGCTCTCTCCCAACCTTTCATCAAAAACAAAATTTTTGCCTTTGAATTTATTGGGAAGACTTTCGGTTTTTATTTGCCTGGCATAGTCAATTATTCCTCCATGTAATTGGTTAACATCCTTAAAACCATGGTGCTTTAAAAAAGCGCTTGTTTTTTCACAACGAATGCCACCGGTGCAGTAGAGCAATACCTTTTGATCTTCTTTTCCCTTCAGCATTTCCAACACTTCAGGCAACTCATCCCTGAAAGTTTCAGCTTCGGGCAGCAGGGCATTTTCAAAATGACCGATCTCACTTTCGTAATGATTGCGGATATCCACCACTATGGCATTTCCGCTTTCCATGGCTTCATTCCACTCTTTGGCGTTGAGGTGACGCCCTACATTCGTTACATCATAATGGCCTTGGGGTAAGCCATCAGCCACAATATTTTTGCGCACTTTCACAGCCAGCTTCAGGAAGGATTTACCATCGTCCTCCACCGCTATTTTAAAAGGAATATCGGTGAACTCCGGGTGGGAGTAAACACTTTCCGCAAAAGCGGACCAATGATGTTCCGGCACATTCATCTGGGCGTTGATGCCTTCATGTGAAACGTATATCCGCCCCAGGCAGTCCAGTTCGCTCCATTCGCGGAATAAGATATCACGCATGGCCTTTGGGTCTTCAATCAGTACATACCTGTAAAAGGAAACTGTCCGTCTACTGAAGGTTTCGGCTTCAAGTTTCTTCCGTAGTTCCTCGGGGCTCAGTTTGTTGATCAGCCCTTTTTTACCGGCATTGGGATCCATTTTCCTCTTTGATTTGGGGTGGCAAATTTACGAAAGTCTTTAGAGGAAGTGGTGGTACTGAGAACGCTGGGAAATACAGCGTCAAAAAAGCTTATTTAAACAGTAATCGACTTGTGGAAACTGTTCTCTCCAAATAAATGGTTTTCACTATTATTGTTTAAAACCAATTAGCATGAATAAAACGGCCTTAACACTTCTTACCATATTTCTCATATCATTCTTTCACCTCAAATCGCAATGGTATTTTACACCTGCAATGGGATATGCTATAGGTGTGCAGGGGGCAGACTATAACTATATGTATGGGAACAGCATGGATGACAGACGGGTTGGAAATATTTCCCTGAGCTATCATAAAGGAGGGATCGCAAAAGCCGGGTTTGGATATTTCTTTAACGAATACACTGCTGTTGAGATAATTGCAGGATATCAAAACAGCTTCAAGAGCAACTCCCTTTCGTACCCATATTACCGGCAATGGAGTGAGCACAGAAACACGGTTGAGGTTTTCTGGAAGTCACAGTCTTTTAGCCTTTCACCCACAATTCGTTTGGGAAGCACCAGTAAACATGGACCTTTCGTGCGGATCGGTCCTACTTTTCAGTATGTGAAGTGCAGAGATGAAAGCGGCTTTTATCCGTTGAATAAGAATGTGGGATGGTTTAATGAAAAAATAATCAGACAGTATGACCCGAAGGTTGTGACAGGCATCTATGCGGAGGCTGGATTTCATTTTGCTTTTAATGAGCAGCATGGGTTAGCGCTGTCACTTGCTTACCAAGGCTTGTCATATCACCCCGAATCTTCCCAAATTACTTCTTACCAGTACCAGGATGTTGAAAAAATTGATAACCCTGACGAGGGGCCGGTCACCAGATATGAAGAGAGTGTTTCGGTTCAGAACTGGGAAGGAGAGGACCCCACCAGCACCAGTGCGCTGCAAAAACAAATTGCTTTAAGCTCTATCACAATGCAAGTGGCTTTTGTCTTCAATCTGTGATACACTAGTATCTTTGCCGCCTAATTTTTCAAGGAACATGCAGGAAAAAATACTGGTGTTGGGTGCCTCGGGGCAGATAGGGACAGATCTCGTGGAAACACTTCGGAACTCATATGGAAACGAAAATGTGGTGGCTTCGGATATTAAAAAACCTGCTGCTCATATTCTTCAATCAGGCCCTTATGAAGAAATAAACGCTATGGAC
>CAZNMG010000189.1:0-2949 GCA_964574075.1 uncultured Owenweeksia sp. | reverse complement strand
AAACCTTTACACTGACAAGATTTGCCTTTTGCAGGTCCCATTCGAGCAACTCCCCCTCGGGCACAAGAATGTTTTTATTTTCCTTCGCAAAGCTGTTTACAAATGGCAGGATACGGTTCAACAGTATGTTTTCAGCCGTTTCCCGTGAGGTTTCATTACTTACCTGAAAGCTCATTCTGTAGGTAGGGTAATCCAGGCTATCAGTAATCCGCTCTTCCTCCAGTTCTTCAAAATCAATGGCTTGCACAAATTCAAAGTTCTCCATTATCCGCTCGCGGGTGGGATTGGTGTAAACCGTCTCCAGCGAGGAATTGGCCATGGCCCCATAAATTTCACTGTTAAAATAATTCCCGATCCGTATAAGTGCCCCGGCCAGGGCTATGGTAATCACTACCCTATCCAGCATCCATAAAGTAGATCTTTTGAGCTCGCGCTTACAATAAATAATAATGGCGATAATGATGGCAACAGCAGCACCATGGCTGGCCAGGCCTCCCTTCCACACTTTCAATATTTCGGCAGGATGCTGCGAGTAATAATCCCACTCATAAAAGAATACGTGCCCAAGGCGGGCTCCCAAAATGGTGGCAATCACCACATAGGTGAGAAGGGTATCCAGTTTCTCAATGGGCACCCCTTCCTTTTTAAAGATCCTCTTCATCACAAGGTAGCCCAGCACAAAACCGGCAGCAAAAAGCAAACTGTAATAGCGAAGAGTGACAAACCCAAGATCGAGGCCGCGGCCCATATCCCAGGTAATGGTAAGCAAGGTGTGCATAGAAATATTTTAGCGCGGTGAAATTAAGATTTACTGCTAAACTGACCTTTCAATTGCTAAGCGAATATGTACTCATGTCTGAGGATAAATCCAATATCCCAGATAAATCAGGATTTCTTAAGGCGTGAAATACCCGCCTTAGCTTTTTGATGAACCCCTTCATAAAAGGGATAGCCCGAATAGCCTTGTGCCTTCTTAAAATATTCTCGGGCCTCTTTTTTCGCCCCGGCTTTCTCATGGATCAGCGCAAGTTGAAGGGCACTGTTTCCCGTGGCATAAGTGGGCTGTGCGCCTATGACGGAAAGTGCTTCTTCAAACTTTTCGCGTGCTGTGCTCAAATTATTCAACTGCTGTTCAATGCGGCCCCAGCGGTAATTGTATTCTGCTTTTTCATCAGGTGAATCGCAGCAGCTGTTTGCAGGATTATTTACCAGGAGAGTCCTGGCCTCGTTGTATTTTGCTGCATCAAACATCACCCGGGCTTCTATAAGAATTGGGTTAATGGGCTGCCTTGCATCATTCAGCGCCTGCTGATCAGCCCCGGTTTCGGCTGTTCCTTTCTTAAAAACCAACTCCCTCATTTCAGCGGCTTTTCTCCGTTTCCCATCCAAAAGGTAATACCAGCTAAGGTAGCGGTAGGTGGATTTTACATAAGCGCTCGTGGTAGTGGTTCTAAGGTAACGCTGGAAATAATTCAACGACTCATCAGGCCGCAATCCTAAAAGCACCTTTCCCTGCAGGTAATCGAGGTAGTGAAAATCCACATAAGCCTCTCCCCCGGGACGCTGCTCAAGCCACTTTGCCGCTTTCTGCGGCTCCCCGTTCTGTAGTTCGATCTGCGCCTGCAGGTAAAGGAGAAAGCTGCTTTTGGAAACATCCAGCCCCAGGCTTTCAGGACTCACCTTTTGTCCCGGATCGAGCTGAAAGCTGGTAAAGCTGTAAATAAAGCCTGCATAAGGACGGTAAAAACTGAGCTCCTGATCTTTATCCAGCGTATAAAATGCCTTCCGCAACATTGACATGCCTTGCTGTACGCTTCCTTCAAAACCCAGTAAGGAAGCCATGGAGCGGTAGTCATCAGGCAAACTCCCAATAGCGGCATAGAGCACTCCCAAAGGAACCAGATTGGGCATAAAACCCGGGTGGGCCCTATAGTTGGTGGTGAGAAGGCTATATGACTTGTAAAACTGCCAGGCTGCCGTGAAGTTATTTTTGAACTTGCCGTTGAGGATAGCCTGTGCCACATAGAGCTCTCCTAAAAAAAGGTTGCGGTAAGGTTCACTTTCAGGAAGCTCTTCAATGGAGCTTATCAAAAAGTCTATCCTATCCTGGTTCTGCTCAAAGCGGGTTTCATCTTCATTTACAAAAAGGGAAATGCACAATATAGCGCCCTCCAGGTAATCAGGAACCTTATTCTCAGGATTGGATTTTCGTTCCAGCGCGACCGCGTTCCGGGCTTCCTCAAAGCGCATTTCCACAATATGCCCAAAGGCTTCCTGCAACCGGGGAGTAAAGGCTGCATGTGCCCCGGCCCTGCCTTCAGCACAGGCACAAAAAAATAAAATTACGGCCAGATATCTCATAAAAAAAGGGATCAACTGATCCCTTCTCTTTTTTATTATTGTCAGTCCTTATTTTGAAAGGGACTTAAAAAGCTTTTCCATACGATCTTCTTCCTCCTTGGCCAATTCGGGATCAACCAATACCCTGCCCGAATGCTCATCAGTGATGATCTTCTTGCGCGAAGCAATCTCAAGCTGGCGCTGAGGCGGAATGGTAAAGAATGAACCTCCCGAGGCACCACGCTGTATAGGCACCACTGCCAATCCGTTTTTAGCTCCTCCACGGATTCTGTGATAGGCATTCAAAAGACGGTCTTCGATTTTTACCGCGTATTCCTCTGATTTCTTGAGTAAGGCCTCTTCTTCATTCTGCGTCTCCTTCATGATATTCTGGAGCTCGCTCTTCTTAAATTCGAGGTGAGACTGACGTTCCTTCAACTTTTCATCGGCTGTTTTTACCAGCTCCTTTTTGTTGTCAATCTTTGATTTGAATTCCTTGATACGCTTTTCGGCCAACTCAATTTCGAGTTGCTGAAACTCCATTTCCTTGGAGAGAGCATCAAACTCGCGATTGTTGCGCACGTTTTTTTGCTGAGTTTCGTATTTCTT
>CAZNMG010000188.1:0-3209 GCA_964574075.1 uncultured Owenweeksia sp. | reverse complement strand
GAAGCCGGGGCTGGGGTGGTAGGGTTTAATTTTCTTGTTGAACTCAAATTCTTAAAGGGCCGTGCCTCCTTGCCTGAAGATATTCCCCTACACTGTCTGGTTGGCTATTGAGCGATACTAACGCTACTCAAATTGAGGAATTTTCCTACAACATCGCCTGAGCCAACGAAAACATCCGTTTACTTATACTATTGATAATCTGGGTTTTAATATTTATACTCACCGAGTTTTTGCAATGGCAGGAAATTCGCCTTATCAGCTGTGATTACTTACCAGATAACACCTATAAATTAAAATGAAAGAGATAAAAATTGCTTTTGTAGCCCTCCTTACCGCGGGGTTAACCAGTATGGCTTCAGCTCAAAGCGAGCCTGCATCACATCAGGCTCCTGCCAATGCGGGTAACACAGAAGTGGAGAATGTTGCACCCACCTCACCGGCAGAGGCACCCGAAGCAACCGAGGAAAAAGCAAACGCTGAAATCCGTGAAGAGGTAGCCGAGCAGCCCAAACTAAGCCCGGCTGACCGAAAGGAAACCCTGAGTGAAATGGCTGCCGAGGAAGAAGGAAAATAAACCCACTCCATATATCTATCTGATCTGAAAGAGTCTCTGCAGAAATGCAGGGGCTTTTTCTTTTTAAATCGGGGCTTTATCAACCATTGTGAGGAAATTGCACCCACAGCACCTGTCAGTAGAAGCCTCTCAATAAAGTTATCCTCCTGAAATGTAGCGCAGTAGAAAGATCGTGACGTTCGGCAGGAAAATAGCACTGCGGCACCCATCCAAAGACAGTAATAAAGGAGAAATGAAGATTTCGATGCTGTTTTCCAGCGGATCTGTTCCTTCATTCTCAGGTTCTGAAACAGTGCTTAGTGCTCACTACTCTCTCAATGATAAAGCCCTGCGTGTTTCGCAGGGCTTTATCTTTTAAAAAGGGCCTTTAATATTTCTTAATAGATCTTTGCAGCGTTGCGGTAGCCTGAAAAATCCATATACCAATCCGTATTGGACACCCCTCCTGATTGTGCCCAAATATCAAAGTAATTGTACGCTTCCACTATATCAGTCTTCTCTGTAGGATAATCAAACCCGCCCACAAGATTCAGTGCCCACGGATGATTTTTGGGAGTTTTGTAAAACCGGCTGGCGGCCACGCTTGAATTGTCAGAGCCAGTGCCGAAATAGGCGGGATTCGCCTTATCCGTGGGGTGCTGATCAATCAGGTGAAGTTCCTTGCCCCGATCATTATCTATAAAGATAAATGGGTTGAAGGGGGGCGCACCCAAAGCACTAAACGTCTGGGAAGAATTCAGGGTGATGACAGTATGCAGGGTATCACGTTGCTTCGGTGTTTCGGTAGGATCCGTATTCACAAAGCGCGTACCTCCGCCATCAGGAATGGTGGAATAAGCATGATCAAAAATAATAACAGTAGCCTTGGTCTGCCCCTCTTCCGTACCGTTGGAGTTAAGGGTCACCAGGTTTTGCGTGATGTGCTGTCCTGTAATGGAAGCGATCTGTGACGATACAAGACCTAACTGTATGCCGAAGCCTGTAGAAAAAGACCCGCCAATGGCCATTACTACAAAGTCCGACTCAATACGCACCACCTCATTGGTACTATTGGTGACCAATTTGTGACGGTAATCCACCACGAGATCATTGAAGTCATAATCACCCTGATTTGGCCAAAGATCTTCAAATGCAAGTGTGGCAAAAGAGCCATTTGCTGGATAAAAGGCGGAGCCGCTGGCTGTGGGGTCGTTGGGATAAAGGTCCGCATTATCAGAAACGCCATCGTTGTCGCTATCTACAATTTGTGGGCTGCCATTGCCGAGGTGATTGCAACTGTTGGTGGGTATATACACCTTACAGGCGAGTGTGGCAGGACTGCTTATCACGCCCGAGTTGGTTTCCACCCCATCAGCGTCACAGTACTCGAGGTTACCCTCCAGTGATCCGCCTGCGTTTATGGTTGTATTTCCGCTCACTTTCACCAGCGATGTGGTACCCAGGCCGGTGATGGAGTTATTTAGTAAAGCACTACCCGCTGTGATCATTGCACCGCTGTGTAGTATGGTGGTCCCTCCTCCATTTAGTGTGAGGCCATTATCAATTTCAATTAACCCGTAACTGTGAAGCATGCTGTTCACTACGAAGTTTCCTCCAATGCTCATACGGCAATTGTTAGTGGTGGTTGATGAACCATTCAGATTCAGGTTACCTCCAATATTGAACGTGCCATTGTTTGTAAGGCCCCGGTCGTTGTTCACATCATTTGCAACAGTGATGGTACCGAAATTATCCACTATAGCCGAGCCGCTGATATTTAGTGAATTGGCGCTGAGAGTCCCATGATTCGTTACCATCCCCCCAGGATTAAAACCGTTATTGATGGTAAGGTCTGCATCAAACACTGTGATGCTCGAGTTGGGCGAATTGAGGGTAAGGGTATAAAGAGAAACTGAAGAACCATCCACGATTTCGAGGCCGGAGCCGTTGTTGAGGACGATATCCTGCAAGGTGGCGGTTCCGCAAATTCGAAGGGTGACATCAGCCCGGTTCACATGTATGCTTCCGCTGATCGATCCGGTAAGACAGTAAACCCCGCTGGGGTCGCTGCTGCCAATGGTAAGATTTCCGCTGTGGTTATTGATACTTTGACTACAGCCCGAGTTGCAGGAAGAACTCACCACATTTTTGCGGCTCAGTTTTTTGCCCTCTGTAAAATCATAGCTGAACTTCTGCCCCTCGGTGGAAACAATTGCCAGCGAGCTGCTACCATCAGGGGTCACAACAACCACGTACAGCTTCTTAAGGGTGGTGGGAACAACCAGATTACCGGAAGCTTTGCCATAACCATCCATAAATTGTGACAGTAAAAGCTTACCTCCACCCGAAGGCATGTAATCATAGATGTCGAGTCTCACTTTTTCCTTGGCCCAAAGGTTTGAGGTTGAAATATCAAAGTCCATTGAACGGGTAGTGCTGTAATCAAAACCAGCCGGGACGATCATTTCTTCAGAGGAATTTACGTTGCCAAAGCCTGTTTCAGGCTTATCATCAACTCGACAAGACGAAAAGGCAACTACAAGAAGACTAGCGCTAAGCACTATCTTTTTTAGCTTCATGACTAGAGAATTAGAGTATTGTTTCGGGTTCGAAAATACGCTATTTTCCTCTATGTCAAAACATTATCGGCAAAAAG
>CAZNMG010000187.1:0-11103 GCA_964574075.1 uncultured Owenweeksia sp. | reverse complement strand
GGGAAAGGTAACCATGTACCCGCAGTACCAGCGTGAAGCCCGCAACATCCTCCTGGCGTTTCTTCATAAATTCTTTCCGGATGAGCAGAAACTGGCCAGGCCGGAGAAGCCTTTGATAAAACCGGAAGAACTTGAGCCTTACTTCCCGATGTTTGAGGAGATGCCTTATAAGGAGGCTTACACAATTTTAAACCGGGAGATCAGGCAGCGGGGCGAAAATATCCCGCCACTTATCAATACCTACATGAGTATTTCAAGTACCATGAAGACCTTCGGCACAGCCCTCAATGAGGAATTTGGCAAAGTGGAGGAAACAGGTATTCTTATAACGGTAAAGGACATATTTGATTCACGGAAGGCGCGCCACATGGAAACCTACTATACCCATAAGGATTTCAGGGGAGCGGTATAGCTTTACCACGTCAGGCTTTTTTCAATTCGGCAATAGTAGCTTTTGGATCATCAGCCCGGAAAACAAAACTGCCGGCCACCAGTACATCGGCTCCTGCCTTTACCAGTTCAGAAGCGTTGCTTGAAGTGACACCCCCATCTATTTCTATCAGGGTTTGAGCATTAGTTCTTTCAATGATCTCACGGAGTTCTCTTACCTTATCATAGGTTTTCTCAATGAAGCTCTGCCCGCCAAAACCGGGATTGACGCTCATCATACATACTAGGTCGATATCCTCGATAACATCCTTCAGCAAACTTACCGGGGTGTGGGGGTTGATGGCTACGCCTGCTTTCATGCCTTCCTTCTTAATAGCCTGCAGGCTGCGGTGAAGGTGTGTTGATGCTTCATAATGAACGGTGAGGATGTCCGCACCTACTTCCTTAAATTCTTTGATGTACCGTTCCGGCTGCACAATCATCAGATGCACATCCATAGGTTTTTTAGCATGCTCCTTCATCGCTTTTATCACCGGCATGCCGAAAGAGATATTAGGCACAAATACGCCATCCATTACATCGATGTGAAACCAGTCTGCCTCACTGTCATTCAGCATTTCACATTCCTTTTGGATGTTGGCAAAATCTGATGCGAGCAGGGAAGGGGCAATAATAGGCATGGATACAAAATTTTCGGCAAAGGTAGGGAGGTGGTTTAAAACATTCCCTGAAGCAGGAGGGGTTTTGAAATGTCATGTAGCCCATGACCGAGAATTGCTATGTGCACGCCCTTATGAATTCGAAGCCGGGAATATAGTCCACTACTTCTCATTGATGAAGTGTGAGTGCTCTCCCTATGTTTGAACAGATCTCCCTTGGCTGCGGCCCACTCCCCCTTATAAAGGGGGCCGGGGGGATGTTTTTTTATCTTTAGAGAATGAAACCTTTCCCTCACTACAACAGGTACCTAAAAGAATATGCAAGAGAGCTGCGAAACCATTCTACAAAGTCAGAAATTTTGATTTGGTCGGTGGCACTAAGAAATAGAAAAACAGGATATCAGTGCCAGAGGCAGCGCCCCATTGACCGGTATATTGTAGATTTTTTCTTTCCTGAAGTCAGGCTGATTCTGGAAATTGATGGCTATTCCCACTCGTTTGAGGAAAAGATAGAAAGTGATAAGATTCGTGATGAACGCTTGCTCGGCTTAGGTTACAAAACGCTTCGTATTTCCGACCAGCAGGTTTTTGAGGAAATGGAAAATGCCATTGCAACAATAGAATTTGCTCTGGAAAACCGGAGGCTAGAGCTGGGGTTAGATCAACCTGTGAGAAAAATTCGTAGAAAAGCAAAGGACTAAGCACACCTCTGACTCCCCTTGAAGGGGAGAAGCATGGCCGGGGGGTGGGCTTTATAAGGTGGGATGCCAACAAAAAACCCCGGCATTCCTGCCAGGGTTTCGTATTTGTGTTTCAAAAAGCTCTTATCCCAGGTAAGTCTTCAATATCTTACTTCTGGAAGTATGTTTCAATCTGCGGATTGCTTTTTCCTTGATCTGGCGAACGCGTTCGCGGGTAAGGTCAAACTTTTCACCAATTTCCTCGAGGGTCATCGGGTGCTGACCTCCCAGGCCAAAGTACAGGCGCACCACGTCTCCTTCGCGGGGAGTGAGGGTGGCCAGTGACCTTTCGATCTCAGTACGCAGCGAATCCTGCATCAGATCATCGTCAGGGTTGGGACTTTCACCGGTATTCAATACATCGTACAGGTTGCTGTCTTCACCTTCAACCAGCGGTGCATCCATAGATATATGGCGCCCACTGTTGCGCATGCTTTCCTTTACGTCATTTTCGCCCATTTCAAGGTTGTCGGCAATCTCACCGGCCGAAGGGGCTCTTTCGTGTTCTTGCTCCAGCGCTGCATAAGCCTTGTTGATTTTATTGATCGACCCGATCTTGTTTAGCGGCAGCCTTACAATACGCGATTGTTCGGCCAGTGCCTGCAAGATACTTTGGCGGATCCACCATACCGCATATGATATGAATTTAAAACCACGGGTTTCATCAAAACGCTGGGCGGCTTTTATAAGCCCCAGGTTGCCTTCGTTGATCAAATCCGGAAGCGTAAGCCCCTGGTTTTGATATTGTTTGGCAACAGAAACCACAAACCTCAGGTTTGCTTTTGTCAGTTTCTCCAACGCAGTCTGGTCACCGGCTTTTATACGCTGAGCTAAGTTCACCTCTTCCTCGGCAGTGATCAATTCCACTTTACCAATCTCCTGCAGATACTTGTCGAGCGATGCAGTTTCTCGATTGGTAACCTGTTTAGTGATCTTAAGCTGTCTCATTTCTTTCTTTTGTCTCCTTTTAGAACGGTTAAATTAAAGAACGTCAAATATTATTCCTTAGTTCGGGAGTAGGATTAATTCTCTGAAGGTTTAGCAAGCAAAACTTTACGGCTCAACTTCATCTTACCGCGGTCGTCAACTCCAATAAGTTTCACATCAATTACATCACCTTCCTTCAATACTTCTTCCACCTTTTGCAACCTGCGGTGATCTATTTCAGAGATATGCAAAAGACCATCCGTGTTAGGTGCAATTTCTATGAATGCGCCATAAGGCTGAATGGATTTTACCTTTCCTGCGTACACTTCCCCAACTTCGGGTACAAAAGCAACGGCCTTAATGCGGGCCTTGGCCATATCCATCTTCTCCCTGCTTGTTCCACTGATCTCAATACGGCCTTTGTCGCCTTCTTCCTCAATGGTAATAATGGTATCGGTGTCCGCCTGTAGCTTCTGGATATTCTTTCCTCCGGGCCCTATAATGGCACCAATAAACTCCTTGGGAATTTCAATAATCTCAATTTTTGGCGCGTTGGGCTTCACATCGGTACGTGGCTCAGAGATAGTTTTAAGCATCTCATCCAGAATGTGAAGACGTCCGGCTCGTGCCTGGGTCAGCGCCTGCTCCAATATGTCATAGGACAGACCTTTAATTTTAATGTCCATCTGGCATGCCGTGATACCATCACGTGTTCCGGTTACCTTAAAGTCCATATCTCCCAGGTGATCCTCGTCTCCGAGAATGTCAGAAAGTATGGCGAACTTGCCTGTTTCGGGATTGGTGATCAACCCCATGGCGATACCTGAAACCGGTTTCTTAATAGGAATACCGGCATCCATAAGTGCCAGCGTACCGGCACAAACCGTAGCCATCGAAGATGAGCCATTGGATTCAAGAATATCGGAAACCACACGAATAGTATAGATACTGTCATCTGGCAACATAGGCTTCAGCGCACGCTGGGCCTGATTGCCGTGCCCGATTTCCCTGCGGCTGGTACCACGAATGGGACGAGCTTCTCCAGTAGAGAAAGGAGGAAAGTTGTAGTGCAGATAGAATTTATGGGCGCCTACAAAGGTTACCCCATCCTTACGGTTCTCATCCAACCTTGAGCCAAGGGTTACGGTAGTAAGAGACTGCGTTTCGCCTCTTGTAAAGAGGGCAGAACCATGTGCCCCGGGGAGATAATCGATCTCACTCCATATGGGCCGAACTTCATCCAGTGCACGGCCATCAAGGCGCTGGCTGTCGTTGAGGATCATATTGCGCATGGCTACATACTCCACATCGTGATAGTAGGTATTGATCAATGCATCCTTTTCGGCAAGCTCCTCTTCGCTAAATTTTTGCTTATAGGTTTCTCTGATTTCCTTAAACTTCTCAGAGCGATCTTCTTTGGTAAGACCGGCTTTTGCGATTTCATAAACCTGATCATAAAGCTGATCCGTAATTTCTTTAGCCAGGTCCTCATCGTGCACTTCGTGTTCGTAAACACGTTTGGTGGATGCTTTTGCAACCTCAGCAGCCAGTTGTTCCTGAGCTTCTACCTGGTGTTTTATGGCTTCGTGAGCGTAGGCAATGGCCTCAATCATCTCCTTTTCAGAAACCTCCTGCATTTCACCTTCCACCATCACCACACTTTCCTTGCTGGCACCAACCATCATTTCGAGGTCTGCCTTTTGAAGATCAGCAGGAGAGGGGTTTATTACAAATTTGCCATCGATGCGGGCTACGCGTACTTCAGACATGGGTCCGTCAAACGGGATATCGGAAACTGCAATGGCAGCTGAGGCAGCAAGTCCGGCAAGGCAGTCGGCAGCCACTTCAGGATCGTAGGACATCAGGGTGATCATCAACTGGGTTTCCGAATGATAATCGCTTGGGAAAAGAGGGCGAAGGCAACGGTCTACCAGGCGCATCACTAATATTTCTTCATCAGATGGGCGAGCCTCACGCTTGAGGAAGCCACCTGGCACACGGCCGGCAGCCGCAAATTTTTCACGGTAATCCACGGTGAGGGGCAAAAAGTCCACACCTTCCTTGGCCTCTTCATTGGAAACAATGGCGGCAAGAAGCATGGTGCCTCCCATTTTTACCACCACAGAACCATGGGCCTGCTTGGCAAGTTTGCCGGTTTCAAGGGTAATGGTGCGGCCGTCTTCGAGCTTAATTTCTTTAATAATAGGGTTTGGGATCATCTAAAATGTGTCGTCAAAAGTGTTATGTATGAATACGAAGAAAGGCAACTTTTTCAAATTGCCCTTCTTCAAAGTTGTAGTAGGTTACTTCCGGATGCCGAGTTCGGAAATAATCGCACGATATCTTTCGATATCCTTGTCCTTAAGGTAGTTGAGAATTCTTTTGCGCTTTCCTACCATATTTACCAGGGCGCGTTCGGTGCTGAAATCCTTGCGGTTTTGCTTGAGGTGCTCAGTGAGGTGGTTGATGCGGTAGGTAAAAAGGGCTACCTGTCCTTCGGGTGAGCCGGTATTGGTTTCGGAGTTACCGTGCTGCTTAAAAATCTCCTGCTTCTTCTCGGGTGTTAAATACATTCCAAAATCTTTTAGATAAATGTTATGCGAATTTTTTAAGAAGCTGCAAAAGTACGGAAAAATTATTTAGATTCGGCTGTTTCTTTTTCATTCTCAGGAGCTACCATCTCCAGAAAGCGCGACATTTTTTTCTTCAGGTTTTTACGCTCCACGATGAAATCCAAAAAGCCATGCTCCAACAGGAATTCCGAAGTCTGAAAATCTTCCGGAAGATCCTTACCTATGGTTTCCTTCACTACGCGGGGACCCGCAAAACCAATAAGTGCACCGGGTTCTGCGATGTTGATATCGCCAAGCATGGCAAATGAAGCCGTTACTCCCCCTGTAGTGGGATCGGTAAGAACGGAGATATAAGGGATTTTTTCCTTGCCGAGCATGGCCAGCTTTGCGCTGGTTTTGGCCATCTGCATCAGCGAAAAAGCCGCCTCCATCATTCGTGCGCCCCCCGATTTTGAGATCATTATAAAGGGCTTACGGTATTTAATGGAATGATCGATAGCCTTTGCGATTTTTTCACCAACCACTGAGCCCATCGAGCCCCCAATAAAATTGAAATTCATGCAGGCAATAACCACGTCATGGTCATTCATCTTACCATAACCTGTGGTAACTGCTTCCCTCAAACCAGACTTTTTCACGGATGCGGCATACCGCTCCGAATACTTCTTGGTATCCTCAAATTTTAACGGGTCGCCAGATGACATTTTAGGATTGAGCTCCGTGAACTTATTCTCATCAAACAGTAGAGAAAAATATTCCACCGCATTGATCCGGTCGTGATGGCCACAGTTTTGGCAAACCCAGGTGTTCTTGGCGTTATCTTCCACAGAAACGATCACCTTGCATTTAGGACATTTGTGCCAAAGGCCCTCAGGAGTTTCCTTCTTGTCCTTGGTACTGGTCTGTATCCCTTCCTTACTTCTTTTAAACCAACCCATGCTGTGTAATTTATAAATTCTAAATCCGAAATGCTAGTACCTTGAGCTCAGGTTTTAGGATTCAAGTTGCAAGCTCTAAAGCCTTCCATACTTAATACTACGTACTCAATACTTAATATTCACTCTTACCCTAAGCTATCGTTATTTCCTTACTCAGGTACACATCCTGAATGCTGTTCAGCAGCTTAACACCTTCCACCATTGGTTTTTGAAAAGCCTTGCGGCCGGAAATCAACCCCTGTCCTCCGGCTCTTTTATTGATCACTGCTGTACGAACAGCCTGCGATAAGTCTGAGCTGGCATCACCGCTACTGGCGCCTCCTGAATTGATCAGGCCCTGGCGGCCCATATAACAGTTGGCCACCTGATACCGGGTAAGGTCAATAGGATTGTCAGTTGTAAGTTCGCTATAAACCTTGTCGTGGGTTTTTCCAAACTTCAGAGCACTATAGCCTCCGTTGTTTTCGGGAAGCTTTTGCTTAATGATATCCGCCTGTATGGTTACCCCCAAGTGATTTGCCTGGCCTGTAAGGTCGGCTGACATGTGGTAATCCTTATCCTTTTGCTTGAACTCTGCATTTCGTGTATAGCACCAAAGTATAGTGGCCATGCCTAGCTCATGCGCATATTCAAATGCTTCGGCAACCTCCTGAATCTGGCGCTTGCTTTCCTCCGATCCAAAATAAATGGTAGCTCCCACGGCAACGGCCCCCATGTTCCAGGCGTCATTAACGCTTCCAAACATAATCTGATCATAGCTATTGGGGTAGCTTAAAAACTCGTTGTGATTGAGTTTTACAATAAATGGGATCTTATGGGCATACTTGCGGGAAACACTGCCCAACACCCCGAAAGTAGAGGCTACGGCATTGCAACCGCCTTCAATGGCCAGTTTTACAATATTTTCTCCATCAAAATAGATGGGATTGGGAGCAAATGAGGCCCCTGCACTATGTTCAATACCCTGATCTACAGGCAAAATGGAAAGATATCCTGTATTTGCCAGGCGTCCGTGGCTGTAAAGCGTCTGAAGGCTGCGCATTACCTGGGGATTGCGATTGCTCATGGCAAATGCCCGATCTACAAAATCAGCCCCGGGTAAATGAAGCTGGCTTTGGTGAATGGTATTGCAGGAGTGATCAAGCAGATCTTTGGCCTCATTGCCAAGTAGTTTTGAAATTTCATCCAGATTCATGTAGGGAAGATTTAGTTTCTTTTATCGATTTCGTAATGAAGGGCACAAATTTATAATTTTTTGCAGCCCCTAGAAGGGATAACCCAATGCAATATTATAAGTAAGGTTTTTAAGGTAATTTGGTTGCGTAAGAATCACCCACTCCTCATTTTCATCAATGAGGCCCGGATCGCGCACTTTCATGCCCACGTCAAACCGTATTACAAAGAAATCCAGGTCGAGCCGTACACCTATCCCTGTGCCAATAGCAAGCTCCCGGTACAGGGCCTTCAGATTGAGATCCGAATTTTCATCCTGTAGCCCACCGGTGTACCAAACATTACCTGCATCAATAAATAGTGCACCGCGAAGACTTGATACAAGAGGGAAGCGGTATTCCGAATTGAAAAGCAACTTAAACGTACCAGTGGCAAAGGATGTGTCGAGGCCATCCCTATAGTTGGTGTTGTTCTGCGTACCGGCCCCCAGGCGGTAAGCTGCCCATGCCCGCAGGTCATTGCTGCCGCCCATGTAAAAATATTTTGAAAAGGGAGGTATGCGTACACTGGCGGAGTCAGTGCCGATCCGGCTATTGCCAAAAGGCAGAATATAGCCGCTGTAAATCCGGTTGATCCATGATTTTTGAGGCTGGAAATTCCAGTAATAACGCGCATCTACATCCAGCGTCACATACTGGAAATATTGCACATTGAAGATGCCTTGCTGGCCGCTTGGCAGTTCTTCACTGAATCTGAAAGCTCTATCGTATAAACCGAGAAACAGACCAGCTTCTTCCACTGATACTCTAAGAAACCTGTAGTTGGTGCGGTGAAGTTCAACCTGCTCATTTATGGTGTAGGTGTAACGGGTAGCCGTTATAAATTCGGATTGAAACGCCCGTACCTGAATGGGAGTGAGGTTTTCAAGAAAATTTTGCTGTACCGAATCGAGGAGTGAATACGAAATATCCAGCAGATCCACCTGGTGAGATTTGCGCCTGCTCTCCCGCCAGTTGTAGGAGAGCTGGGTATTAAAAGTGGTGCGGTCAAATTCAATCCTGTTGAGGCGGCTTACGGAGGCCGATACCCGCGACTGCGGCTGCATGCGCTTGGGTAGAAGGCCCACAGTATTAAATGGTAATAAAAACCGCGGAAACCTGAGGCTTACTTCAGTTCCTATTTCAAAGGTGGTGGTGGGTTCTACAGATCCCGGAGTGGGTTGTTTTTCCCGACCTGCGGTAAAACGCACCTCGAGGGCTTCACCTGCTCCCAGGAAATTCCGGTTGGTCCAGCCTGTGGTCGCCCTTACCCCCAGATTGAGCCCGCTGGAGCCGCTGGTGTTGGTCAGCTCCGGCTCAAAAGTCCAGGTGCGCTTGGCCAACGGGCTTAGATTAATAAAAGCATTCAATGTAGGCCCGGCACTATCACGCGGACCGGGTTGAAAAGTTACCTCACTCAACTGGAATGCCTTATAACCCACCAAGTGGGAATAGGTGTCTTTTACTTTTCGTTCTTCATACTTGTCACCTCTTTTAAAATGCACGGCATCCGTAAGATAACGGGGCTTGTACTTCAGCGTATCATATAATACCTGGTAATCGCGGTATAGAAGTGTATCTGCAGGGGCATCATTCTCTACATAATCCTTATCCGGACGAATATATACCTCATTGATCCTGTAAACTTCATGGGGTTTATAAATGGTAGAATCCCCCTGCTCCACCGGCCTGTCGGAAATGATCATCCTGATGTCTACCGTGTCACCCGTATTGAAGGTGTCTGCTTCAAAGGTGATATAGTTGTGATTGAAGTTGTAATACCCGTGGTTACGGAAGATTTCTGCCAGGCGCCTACGTTCCTTGTTGAGATTGTCAGCATTATAGGGATCGCCTGGCTTGATGTGAGAATCTTCCCTGAAAAATACAGTGAGCCCGAAGAGATGTTTATTGTTAATCTCCTTCGAAATGCTGTCTATATAATACCGGGAGCCTGTTTTTACCCGGTAAATAGCTTCGGCTTTTTGCGATTTTTTTTGCAGTGAATCTATTGCATAGGATGAAGTAGCATTGAAATAGCCGTTGTTGAAATACCATATCTGCAGCTGTTGAGCCCCCTTCTCAACTTTTGTGGTATCAAGAATCACAGGTGGGCTGCCTATTCTTGAGAAAAGGTTTTTCTCCTTACCGTTACCCCAGTTGTAGATGCCAAGTGTAGGAGAAATGTAAAGCCAGTGCAGATCATTGGCTCCCAAAAAATCTTCCCATGGAAGCCAGATACCGATATTTGGCTGCTGCTTTAAAATAGCGGAAGCCTCGGCCGGGGCACCTTTTTCGCCATTTACGTAAATGTCATTATCGATTAGGAGCATCTGACCTTCAGGAACATGCCTGGTATAAGAGCAGGATTGAAGGATAAAAAAAGCAGCGGCAGCGAAGTATATGTAGAGCTTTTTTATCAAGTTTGTCGGTCTATCAGGTGCCCGCAAAGTTAAAAGGATATGCTGTCCCGCAATCAGGAAAAATTATTACGAAAATTATCGCAGCGTAAGCATAGGTGGAAGGAGCAGATGTTTATTGCCGAAGGAAGGAAAGTTGTGACCGAACTCATCCAGGAGGGAGTAAGGCCTGAATTTTTGTTGGCCACCAGTACAACTGAATGGGCGGGAATGAATACGATTTTACTTCCGGAACAAGAGTTTCAGCTGTGGAGCAGCCTTTCAAAGGCTGATGATGTATTGGGAGTTTTTCATTTCCCGGAGCCGGCCAGCGGGAGTGAAGAGCTGGTGGTGGTCATCGATGGTGTGAAGGATCCCGGCAACCTCGGTACCATAATCCGCACCTGTGATTGGTTTGGGGTACAAAAGATTTATTGCTGCAACGGAACCGCTGATGTTTTTAATCCAAAAACGGTGCAGAGCACCATGGGGAGTATAGCCCGCGTAAGTGTGGTGTATGAGGAACCACACGAGATATTTCTTCATCTTCAGGATTACCGGTTATATGGAGCAGAAATGGCAGGAGAGCCCTTTACGGAAGTTAAGATAGCGGGTAGGACTGCTTTAATAGTGGGAAGTGAATCCCACGGCCTTTCTTCATTCTGGAGTAATAAGGCACATAGAATTACGATTCCCAAAAAATCGCATAGTAAGGTGGAAAGTCTTAATGTAGCCGTGGCCACAGCGGTGATACTGTCCCATTTTGCTCATATAAAATCTTAGGTATTTACCGTCTCAATTCCTGTCAGCGAAAGGTTTATTTCCCGTCCTCACTTATAGCAGAAAGTCTTTTTCGTCTTAATGATTTAAACAGAAGGTTCAGGATCACACCTGGGACGTGATCATCGCGGACGAGGCCCACGCCCTGCGACGTACGACGACGAAGCGGTGGAAGCTCTGGGCCCGGATCTCCGGACACGGAAAGCCGCACGACAGCGCACCGTTCGTCATCGCGACGACCGCGACGCCCGGACACACACCGCTCGAGCTGCCGTACCTCGCGCCGGCCTACGCGCAGGTGCTGGGCGAGCCGATGAAGGAGTGGACCGCGGCGACGCGACCCGGGGATGCGTGCGCCACCGCGCTCGAGCGCCACGGCGTCGGGGTCGAACGGGGACGGTACGGCGCGACGTGGACCACCGATCCGGCGCGGCGCGCCGCGGACCTCAAGCTCGTACGCGGCTGGCTCGACGAGGAGCGGCCCGCAGC
>CAZNMG010000186.1:0-2545 GCA_964574075.1 uncultured Owenweeksia sp. | reverse complement strand
AGGGTTTTAATGTTCCCCCGAGGACCAATAATCGAATTGCCAAAAGCAGATTTGAAATTTGCCAGTGTAGTATCTATAAGAAGACTAGGAGCTAGATTTGAGGAAGCCAAGTTCTCTATAGTGAGTGTGAAATCAAGAAATACCGAGGAAACTAAATAACCATTGCGCCAGCACTGAACCTCAATAGCATAGACAAATTGGCCAGTTTGATTGAGAGGTAGAGCTGCTACGGAAAGATTTATCTCTCCCGAGGTAGAATCTATGCTAGCCGGACCGTTCCCGAAGTTTTCACTCATATCTGGAAAAGGTGCCTGCGCGCTGTATCCCAAATTAAACGTAGTAGGTGTATTCGCGCTTTCAAGAGGAGCAGCCCATTTGTAAAATAGTGAATCCCCATCTATAGGAGCAATGGCGAAATGATTAATGCTTTGGCTACCTTTTGATATTGTGGGAGTAAGATTTACAAAAAATGGCGAATTCGCGCATTGCCCAGAGGGGTCTGGATACATAATAGATCTGAAGTAATAGCCCATGGGTGCCACATTTCGTAAATTTGGTGACGATCGGCCCCCCGATGTATAATAAAATTCCCATCCGGACGGTGGTGGTGTACCACTTAAGGTTTTGATTCCGCGATAGGTATATTCTTCAACAGCACCTAATTTTATGTTTGGATACTGAACTGCAGGAGGGCAGCCATAACTTTGAGCAGCATCGAAACAGGTAAAGGAAATATCGGTTTTTGATATGAAGCTAAGTGTAATACTGCCCTGTGGACCGTCAATAACTCCTGGATTAGGGGGTAGAAATAATCCAGTACAATCCCGGTAAAGCTTCAGTGTAAACTCATACTGCCCGCCACCCAGACACTCCCAGGTAATTTGACCCCCTAATATGTGGCTTCCCATCATAGGCAACGAAAGTGTAAAGCCCAGAATGGCCAGCACTATTTTCCTGATGTTCATTCGGTTGAGATATTGAATAATAAATTATTGGAAGATGATCTTTACCGGGTAAACATTCAGGTTACTCCGAAGCTGAAGGAAATAAACCCCTGCCGGCAACTCCCTTTTTTCAATGCTCTCCTTTTCCGCAGAAATAGAAATTTCACGCAGCACGCGTCCCTGGAGGTCAACCAGCTGTATGATTTCCCCAATGGCGACTCCCTCTATAAAGATGCGGTCATGTGAAGGATTTGGATAAACCTTAAACTTCTGTTCAGACTCCTCATCCAAACTTATAGTTTGCTCGACCTGTAGCGCCACAGGCAGAAGCTTATCTGTACTAGTGGCAGGAAAGGATTGGCCCGCATCTTCAAAAATACCTGTCACCAAAAGACCATCATTGAACGGGCGGCTGGGAACCGTAACATTTTCGAAATAATGGAAGGCATAGCCTGTATCCCCACTGATGGTAAGGGTATAATCCACATTATTTTCCAGGCGGTAACGGAGTGGTACGGAAACCAATCCATCGCTGAAACCGGTAACGCTGGTATCCTTATTCCACACAACCGTTTGCTGGTCGTCATATAACTTCAGGCTTAGGTCTTCGCCTCCGGTTTTGCCAGGTAGATCTTCTATTCCGGGGATCACCAGGTGGTGCAAAAAGCCTTCGGCAGTACTGTCTACCTGGAAAGTAATGCCCATAGTGCCCGTGAGTACCAGGATATCCTGGGCTACACTACCGTTGGTAGGGTCAGCCATGGAATAGCTGCCGGGGAGTACTTTTATAGTGTCGGTCGAATATTTGCAGATATCACCTGCCGCTGAAGCGCGGTAATCGCCCGGCCCGAAGGGCTTTAAGGTGTCGTGGTTGTACAGAAAGGGAATGTTGTTGTAGAACCACACTTCTCCGCCTACATTGCCGGGGTTATTCAATGTAAGTATTCCATTGCTGAAGGAGAGGTCAAAGGTGTCACGGGGCTCCACTTCCACAAAAACCGAATCTTTAAAACCAGGAGAGGAAGGATCAGTAAGGTAGTAGTAGCGCGATGTGGTGGCGCTGATGAATGGTTTGGAGGCCGTAACATCTGAAATCTCCAGGTTGGGACTCCAGTTGTAGGTTCCGCTCACTGTACCGGCATTTATTTGAATTGAATCCCCGCCACACAGGTACAGGGTGTCATGCCCGATATAGGAAGGTTGAGCTACCACCACTTCCAATGTTCGGCTCCCCCTTCCGGGGTTGGGGCATGCATTATCTTCGAAGGCGAAGGTGAAAATATGGCTGGTGAAGTTGCTATGAACGTGTTCGGCTCCAACAATCCATTCAAAAGTTACAACGTTGTTCAAAGCATTGGTGAAGCTTCCCTGCGGTGCTTTGGGAGCTATCACCGGATGCGTAGTGTAGTTGTTGTTACCGCCCCAGGTGCTGTCAAGGCTGTTACCATAGGCTCTGAACCCAATTTTCTGAGGTACTAATACACCACCACCCAAATCGTTATAATCCGGGTCATAAGATTGCATTTCAAACCTTACAGTATCCCCCACCATCGCCAAAGTTTTAATGCGTCCGTTAGGCCCTATGACCGGATCTCCGAATG
>CAZNMG010000185.1:0-7371 GCA_964574075.1 uncultured Owenweeksia sp. | reverse complement strand
CTGCTGGGCGATATGCGGGCCTACAACTTTGTAGTGGTGGTAAATCAGGATTTCGACAGGATCCAGTACCGCATCCGATCCATGGACTTTGATCAGCAATCGTACGAAGGACGCCACAGGATATACCTGCCACAATTTTACAAGGAAAACCTCCCGTACGTAAATCTCACCCAGGGAAATATGTCCGTGGAAACCGCCCACCAATATGTAAACGAGGAACAGGCGCTGCTCCGGAAACGCTATAAACTTACGGAGGATCAAATTACAGACCTGCTGACCGTAATGAAGGCAGACCGCGTATCGAAGCCCGAGCATATCGATCAACTGAGAAAGGAGCTCACAAAATTTCATAAGGATCCTCGCTTCCTGGATTGAAAATCCATGGGTGAGATCCTCGAATTGAATATCCATTGCCGCCTTCAATTTTGATTTCTTCTGTTTGGCTCTCCAGCCTCGGCATGGTCGCTGTACCCCTTACCCAACCTGGCTTTGCTTAACCATCAGTATTAGTACACGAACGATTATTGAAAAAAACCTGTTGAACAATCATGAGCCTCCGACTGCATAATGATGAAGATTTTAATACCGGCCTGAAGCGCATAATCACCTATGAGGTCGAGGAAATGCTCAGAAGTATTTCTGCGGCCCGCACTGACACTCAACGACATGTGGCCGTACATGATGTAAGGAAGGCACTGAAAAAAATACGCGCCTGCCTCCGGTTGGTGAGGTATGAGGTGGGGTTTTATGAACGGGAAAATGTTTTCTTCAGAGACATGGGCCGCGAAATTTCAGCTTTGCGCGATGCCACTGCGTTTCTGGAAGCCCTGGAGCGCCTGAAAAAGCAGTATATCAGTGAACTGACCAAAGACTCCTTTACTCCTTTGAGAAAGGAAATCCTGGCCTACAGAAGGAACTTAGCCAAAAAGGTTTTTAAGGAGGATCAAATCCTTGAAAAAATTACCGAAGCTTTGAAGGAGGGCATTCCTCGAATTAGTGCCTGGCACCTTCAGATAGAAGCATTCGATAGTGTGGGAGCAGGATTTCAAAAGGTGTACAGGCGTGGTCGCGAAAGTCTTTTTACTTGCCGCGCAAGCGGTGAGGCCACGGATTTTCACCAATGGCGAAAGCGGGCAAAATATCTGAGCTATCAGGTGGAAATTCTGAACAGGATCTGGCCACAACCTATGAAGGCACTCGAAAACGAATTACATGACATTACAGATCTTACGGGAATAGATCACGACCTGCACAACCTTGTAAATTTTGTACAAGAGAAAAGAAACTCATTTGCCGACAAAAAGGAAGAGAGGATATTTTTTCAGATGGTGGAGAAACAACAGCAACTCATGCGAAGCCAGGCGCTAATCAAAGGTGGGAAGGTCTATTTTGAAACCCCGGCCGACTTCTACTCGAGAATTTCCCGCTACTGGCATCAGCATCAAAAAGAACTGAATATCCCGCAGCCTTAGCAGTTGCAGAGTAGTTTCTAAACTTTATCTAAGTTTGGTACCATACAACGCCCCCTTGTATGAAAATCCTTATTGCTCTTCTCGTTACTTCGGCCTCTCTAATGGCTCAACCGGCCTGGGAGAACTTTTCAATTCCATCAAAGGCTTCACTTCGAGGTGTTGCAGCCGTATCATCTCAGGTGTGCTGGGTGAGTGGTAGCAACGGGAGTGTATTTAGAACGGTTAATGAAGGCGCCAGCTGGAGTGATGTTTCTCCCAGCGGCTATGCAGATCTCCAGTTCAGGGATATTCAGGCCTTTGGAACCGATTCAGCTCTGGTGATTTCTGCAGGCCTTCCGGCAGTTATACTAAGAACAACCGATGGCGGCAAGGAGTGGCTGGAAGTATATCGCAACGAAACCGAGGGAGTGTTTTTTGATGCCCTGGATTTTTGGAACTCGAAGCACGGCATAGCCTTTAGTAATGCCATCGAAAACAAGTTACTCATCATTACCACCCGGGATGGTGGACTGAGATGGACTGAGATGGATCAGCAAAAATTACCTTTTGTAGGCACCAAACAGGGTGGGTTTGCAGCTTCCGGAACTTGTTTGGTGACCTTTGGAAAAAGTTCGGTGATCATTGGGCTGGGTGGCGTTGAAGCTACCATCCTGTTGTCCCATAACCGGGGACATACCTGGCATAAAACACAGGCCCCACTCGATTATGGAGAAACTTCCAGAGGGATTTTTGGCTTTCATTTTATCGATACGCTACACGGTTTTTGTGTGGGAGGCGATTACAGGGCCGACTCCCTAAGCACAGTTACCGTATCCGAGACATTTGATGGGGGGCACAGCTGGGAAGTGATTACTGATCCGGAAATTTCAGGGCATTACCGCTCGGCTGTCACTTCAGTAGATGGGGAAAAAATAATTGCGGTAAGCCGCACGGGTTGCAGCTATTCGGATGACAGGGGCAAAAGCTGGAAAGCTTGTGATGGAAAATTCTACAGCCTCAGCAAAGCAAAAGATGGGGCCGTATGGGCATCAGGGCCAGAGGGTAGCGTGGCGCGGCTTTACTTCCTTGATTGAGGCTTTTCCTGTTGAGGTACATCTTCCGCGCCCTCGGTAGCTTTTTCCAATTCCTCCTTTACATCCTCCACTTCATCTGCAAGATCCTCAGGAAACTCAAAGATGTCGTTATCGATATCCTCATTTATTACTATGCCCTCTATTATCAATGTCTGGGTTACCTGCCCATCGCTATGCGTTTCAATGCGATATGGTAAAGTAACACCATACCCGGTTTTGCGAAAGTCGCTTTGGTGGATCTCCGTTTTGGTTCCTTTTTCGGGTCCTAGCAAGGCTGTAGTCTTTATCAAAATTGGCAAAAAGGTTTCTGCATCAAAAAAATGGTGCTCTATAAAATCCCTTTTTTCATTATTGGCATTTTTTACCACCTTCAGTTCGTAAGTATCTGTGCCATTGACCACCGCCTTTCCCACGAGTGTGATGCTGTGTCCCTTATCCTTATAATCGAAATACTCCGGTTCAAACATCGCTTCCTCTGCAATCACTTCCGCTGCTTCCTCAGGTAATTCCAGGGCTTTCAGGTTGCCCGAAAATGGATTAAGAGACCAGGCTATTTCGCCATCGTAGGCATTGGACACCAGCTTTTTTCCCTGAATATCCACTATTACTTTCATTTTATCGGGGGCCTTAGCGTAGGTGGTGAAATCAAATTCGCCTTGTTGGGATATTACCCTGCCTGTGGTTATAATGGTCTCCATTTCTTCCCATTTCTCTCCTCCTCCGGAGTTGGTGAGGTAACTTTCTAAAATATGCTCTACGTTTTGCGCGTTCGCTAATAGAGAAACCGAAAAGCTGAGAAGAATTGTCAGAAATTTTTTCATCCTATAAAACTTGGTTGTTACTAATTTAAGATGCTTCATTTTGTTAACAACGGGTCCGGTCAATATTATGTTTACTGAGCCAGAGCCGCTAAAACTCACTCAGGAATGTTGTTAGCTCAATGGGTAATAACTCTTTTCTGAAATCTTCTAAAAGTATAGGACAATTCTTACATTTAGACCCGGCTTGTTGATTCAATAATGGGAGGGTATTATGTGGCTATCGGTAAGCTTAGGTTGAACTTTTTTAAAGAACGTTGTTAAATATTCGGAAACAATGACGCTGCCATGAAGAAATCCCGCAAGGATAAACCTACAGAGGAAACAGACTCCTCCCGAGAGGCTCGCTCGCTCCCGCCATCAGCACGAACTTCTCACGTGGAAATTACGGAGAACCTCCCTGCTATGATCTTTGAATACCATACTACTGATGGCTACTTCGGGAAATTCACCTTTGTAAATAATGCAGCCCAGGAACTGCTGGAAGTGGAGCCCGCGCGGCTTATGAAAAATTCCTTTTTGGTATGGCGCCAGGTTCATCAGGATGACCGGGCTGGCCTGGCCGAGGAAATGAGGCTGGCCACTGATGTCCGGGATCAGTTTAAGTGGCAGGGCCGTGTGGTAACCCGCAGAGCCTATCAGTTAAAATGGGTGCGCATACACGCCCGACCTGCAAAGCAGCCTGATGGCTCTATAAAGTGGCACGGGGTGGTGAGTGATATCACCAGGCTTAAAACCGTAGAGCGGGAACTCGAGTATGCCCGCAAACAGGCTGAGCATCAAGCCAAGGCAAAAGAGGATTTTCTGGCCACCATGAGTCACGAAATAAGGACTCCCCTGAACGGAATAGTGGGAATGACAGAGTTACTTTTGATGGATGCTTCCCCCGAACAACCGGAGCAGTGGGAGCAACTTAAATTGCTCCAATTTTCCGCCAACAATCTTATGGCGCTGATCAACAACATCCTCGATTTCAGCAAGCTGAATTCTGGTAAAATGGTGGTCTCCGAATCTAAGATGATGGTGCGCAGGGTGATGGACAACCTGAAGCATATGCACAATTTTAAAGCTATTGAAAATCGTACGCTCCTAAAAATTCATATTGACCCCAGCATTCCGGATGTAGTTTTGGCAGATGAGATGATGTTCATGCAGATCATGAATAACCTCATTGGCAATGCTATCAAATTCACAAAGGATGGCTTTGTTACAGTGCGGCTTAAAGTTGAAGAGCAGCGGGGGCGGACCATTCAGCTACGGATAGCGGTAAGCGATACAGGCGTTGGCATTTCAGAAAAAGATCTGGACCGCATCTTCTATGAATTTGAACAGGCAGAGGATTCAAGAAATCATAAAGGAGGCACCGGCCTGGGCCTTCCTATTTGCAAAAAACTGGTGGAGCTGCAAGGCGGTGAAATGGGCGTGCAAAGCGAGCCCGGGGTGGGAAGTGAATTCTCCTTTACCACCCGATTTAAGCTACAAAGCCAGGGTGCCGGTCCCCGGGAGAAAAAGGCAGCCTCCTCCCTCTCACGGCATGTGAATGTGCTGATAGTGGATGACCTGGAGGAGAACCGCAGGATCATCAAAAACTTTTTCGGCCGCTGGGGGAATATCAGTTCTGCCGAAGCCTCCAACGGCAAGGAAGCTATTGAACTCGTTCAGGAAGAAGATTTCGATATTGTTTTTCTCGACTTACGGATGCCCGTAATGGATGGCTGGGAAGCTTGCCGGAAAATCCGCAGTATGAAGGATCTTTCAAAAGCCACAATTCCCATAGTAGCTATTACGGCAGACACCTTTTCCAAGAAGGATATGAAGAAATTTACCGATTTACTTACTAAGCCATTTTCTTCCCAGGATCTGCTGGATATGATCATAAAGCACACAGATCAAAATGTCTCCTTTGGCTATTCCTCAATTCCCGGACTCACGGGGTAAATTGCAATACACATTCTTCTGATTGAAAAGCGATCAATGACCCGGAGGGCGTTGGGTGCAATCCTTTTTGCGGCTATCAATAATATGCCGGATTTTCCAACCCTCAGGAGTATGGATAAGCGTGAATAAATTGCTGCCACAGTGGCTCATTTCGCCATTAATATAGAATTCATAGGGAGCCCATACCATGGCGAGAGATCCGTCATTTCTTACCTCCATGTTAATTAGCCGCTCCTCAAGTTCCAGTTCCGGGAGTGATGCCAGGTTCTTCAGGAACCCGGAAAACGTGCTTACCTGCACCTCGCCTTTCGGGCCCACCGATTCGAGACTTGCATTTTCAATCAAGGTTTCCCGAATCATCAGCGTGTCCTTTTGTCCAAGTCCTGTAAAAAACAGGTCAATCACATGAGTAATAGATGAATCATTCTGACTATGGGCAACCAGGGGAGTGAATAAGACTAAGAAGAATAAAGTCCGCATGGCAAGTATTTTTACTAAATGTAGCTATAAATCACTCCCCCCAGGCGGTAATCACAATGCTTCTGGATCCTCCCCTATTGCGATGCTCACACAGATAAATTCCCTGCCAGGTACCAAGGGCGGGTTTACCATCCCTTATGGGAATAGTAACCGAAGTGCCCGTCAATACCGCCTTGATGTGTGCGGGCATATCATCAGGTCCTTCCGAGGTGTGGCGATAGTAGGGCTGTCCTTCAGGAACCATATTATTGAAATGTGATTCGAGATCATGCCGCACGGTAGGGTCCGCATTTTCATTTATGGCCAGCGAGGCTGAGGTATGCTGGATAAATAGCTGACATATGCCTATATGGATTTTTGAAAATTCCGAAAGGGCATTTGTAATCTCATCCGTAATAATATGGAAGCCCCTGTTTTTTGGACTCAGGCGAATAATATTTTGTTGTATTTGCATGTTGTATGGACTCATTGGCCCCATCAGGGGGTTGTAAATTATTAACTTTATCGCTCGTGAAACGTTCAGGATCTGCAGATCTCCCTTTGCATGGTGGCCGGGTACCGGCATGGCTTCATCAGCGTATGGCACGCCTGGGCGAAGCTGTGGTTGAAGCGGTGATCTTGGAGTACGGCAAGGACGAGGTACTCCGCAGGCTGAGCGACCCTTTTTGGTTTCAAAGTCTCGGTGCTGTAATGGGCATGGACTGGCACTCTTCCGGCATTACAACTTCAGTGATGGGTGCCTTGAAAAAGGCCATCAATCCGCGGTCGCAAGAGCTGGGGATCTACATTGCCGGAGGCAAGGGCAAACATTCGCGCCAAACGCCTGCTGAACTGCTGCGCCTGGGCGAACAAACCGGAGTGGATGCCGCAGAACTGGTGCGCTGTAGTAAACTCAGTGCCAAGGTGGACAATACGGCCATTCAGGATGGATTTCAGCTTTACCTGCACAATTTCATTGTAAGCGATACAGGCAACTGGAGTGTGGTACAGCAGGGAATGAATGATACAAGCGGTCTTGCCAGGCGCTACCACTGGCACTCGGAGGGGCTCAGGTCTTTTGTGGAAACTCCGCATACCGCTATTCACGGTGCTAATCAGGGGCTTATCCTCAATCTTACTGCACGTGAAGCAAGCCCCACCCGTAATTCCATTCTTGAATTTACCCGTGAACATCCGGACAGAATGCTTAAGCAAGTGCGCAAACTGGTGATGCCCGGGCATCATGATGTCCAGGCAAAGGATGTTGACCTTAAGCGGCTTGGGGCCATGCTTTGGCTGGCACAGGAGAAAGAGCCAAAGGATTTTGAGGAATTGATCCTGTTGCAGGGACTTGGCCCGCGCACCTTGCAATCCCTCACATTGGTCAGCGAAGTTATTTACGGTACCCCGTCCCGGTTTAGCGATCCTGCCCGTTTTGCCTTTGCGCACGGAGGTAAAGATGGTCACCCATTTCCGGTACCACTGAAAACCTACGATGAAACCCTGGGCGTGTTAAAGAATGCCGTAAACCGTGCCCGCCTGGGCAATAGCGATAAACAAAAAGCCATTGAAAGCCTTGGAAAAATTTCGCGCCAGGCGGAGAAGAGCTTT
>CAZNMG010000184.1:0-6294 GCA_964574075.1 uncultured Owenweeksia sp. | reverse complement strand
TGACGGTCAGACTAATAGGCTGCACGGAATCGAGAAGGACATCAAAATGATAGTCAAGGGAGGAGAAATACCAACTCTCAAATGTGGAAGGACCCAGATTTAAGGTAGTCCCGGCATAGGGTTTGTTGCCATAGAATATGAGGTTCAGCAGGTCTTTGCTCAGGCTGGCATTACTGTAAAAGCGGTTTCGGAAAGTAAAACCCTGTCCGGGGTTGTAGGTATCAAATACTTTGTACCAGGGAGCCCGGTATCCTACGGCAATTTCCCGGGTATATCCGAAGCGGAGTCGGGAGCCTACTTCTTTCAGCAGGGCAGCTTTATCATTATCTGTTAAAAAACTGCTTGAGGTAAACTCTAAAAGCCCACTGGTGCTGATGGAGTTTGATAAAGCACCAAAGCGAAATTTTCCTTCGAGATAAGGATTTTTCTTTACCGGTAATACAAACGAGTAGGAAGGCTCTTTAGCCACCGGTATGGTGTCTGTGGGTAATGGTTCCTGTGAAAAACCACTGAGTGTGACCATCAGGAGGGAGCAAATCAGCAAATACTTCATTTATCGGGTACGGATTGTGAGATCACCGGACAGTGTCAGGTCAAGATAATTGCTGTTGTAAATCTTCACCTTTTCGGGGGCTTGTGGAGTGTCAAGGGTAACCGAAAACAGAATGGTGGTGGTTTGGCGAAGCTGCTCAATTCTTACCGCGTCCAGCGGGTATTCCGCTATGGAACGTGTCACGGCAATGGCCCGCCCCTGTGCATCGGTTTCAGCCGCAAGCAACTGGTCCTCAGAGGTCAGTTTTCCAAGCATATTTCTATTTTCATCAAATAGGATCAGATCAACCGTTGCGTGGAGCGGGAAGTTGTTATCACCGATCAGGTTCAATAAGCCCTTTTGCAGCTGATCGTCAGGATCAAGATCACTGTAGTTAAAGGATCCGCTGTCTGAAAATGAAAGTCCATCGGCAGAAAGATGAAGGGGAATTTCAAGAAAAAAGGAGGAGCGCACTCCGAATTCCGAAAATATAAATTGGTCATAAACCGGGACGGGAGTACTGCCATTGATCTCAGTTTCAATATCAGAGTAAAATGTATCAGGCTTTATCTCCACCAGTTGGTCAAGATTGCTCTCAGCCTTGTCGATGATAATTTCTTGTAGGGCTGCCTTGGGTCTTCCAGCTACAATAGTCGCTGATGGCACAGTAATATTTTGCCCCAGTTGGGTCCAGCTGAGGTTTTGGGTTTGATTTGCCTGCCGGCCCTGAAGTTGATTCAATCGCAAATCAATAGGGGCTCCAATGAAATTTTCAACACTAATCCCCAGCCGGGCATTGTCCAGATCAAAATTTCCGGAATCCAGCAGATCAAAAGCGTCAACGGGATTTAAACTGGTACTTGCCATCAGGTCTTTCCCCAGGTAGCCATATCCTTCGGCTGCGGTGAGGTCCACAATACCCGTGTGGAAGGTGATGCTGTCATTTAGGGAAAGGTGTACCAAACGCCCACTCGAATCAATGGCTGCTATTAGTACGGTATAAAACCGGTTGTACACCCCCGATTCATAGGGCCTTCCCGTAAGATCTATTTCATAGCCACTGATGTCGATCTCGCGGTAAAATGATGATGATCCTCCAACGGCTGCGGCAGGAATTACCTCATTGAAACTGAGGGGTATCCCATTTCGGGTTGCCGATGGCACAATGTATTCAAGACGGAGGTCGTCCTCAATAGTGCTGGTCGCATTAAGAAATATCTTTCCCTTGGCCACCACTATTTTCTCCAGTTGTGCATTGCCTGCGGTAATAGGATCCGTATCTGCGGTATCTGAAGCAAGGTTTTGGCTGGGAAATATGGCTGTGGCCGATGATGGCACCAGGTCGCGAAGGGTTAGTGTCACCAGCACCTTGTCGGAGGTATCAATCACCACAGGCTGGCCATCACTGCCGGGGCTGCTAAGAGTTAGAAGAACTGCACGAAGCTGGCCTTCAATAGTTTCATTGGCCAGTGAAAAAGTCTCGGTCCAGAGTTCCTGAGGCTTTAAGGTGTCAATAAAAGCTGCGGCAAGGATATCTCCTGAAACCTGGTTTTCCAGCCGAAAATTGATGAAGGTGAGAGGTACGGGAAGTTGATTGAAAAGACTTAGCTCTACCTCACCCTCTATCAAGGTGATGGATTGGAAGAGGTCGGTGGCATCCACACTGAAATTTTTTGGTCCCACATTAAAAATGGGGGGTACGGGGGCTGTATTGCCGTTGTTGAAGATTATGAATTGTCCTGCAGGAGAGCCTCCCAGGGCCAAATCGCCCAGTGAAAAGCCATCGTTTATAACGCGTTCGCCAAGGTCGATGCTTTGCAGGTTTACGGTATTATGAAATTCGGCATTAAGAGGAGTGATGATCTCGCCTGGTTTTATTTCGGCCAATTGATTTCTGAAAATAAGGCTTAAAGCACCATCTGCATCACTTATGAGGTTGGAATCAGCCACCAGATCACCAAGATCAACCCTTGAATGGACAAGCGGAGTGAGAACCCCTGTATCCCATTGGGGAATCTTTGGTTCAGGCCTGCAACTGTAAAAAAGGGCCAGTATCCACAGAAAATATAGTAATGAAAGCTTCTGCATAGAAGGCGCAAGATATTAAATGACGCAGAGAATCAACGTCAAAATTTATTTATCGAAGGTTCACTAATAAGCTGCATTTCAACGTGGTAGAGGTGAATTTTGTCGAACCGATGTTTTTGTATATAAAAAACATTCTACATTCGCACCGCTCTTAACTACTACTCATGAACAACAAAAAACTAATTCCGGCCCTGGCCGTGCTGGTTTTACTTGCCTGTAAGCGCGATAAGCTCGACTTCGGCATGATCGATGACCTCGCCTTTAAACCGGAAATGGAGGTCCCACTGGTCAATGCCCGCCTTACCCTTAACGATATTGTAAAACAGGACTCCGGCACTTTTGTGGTAAACCCTGATAATTCAATCCGGATAAAGTACCGACAGGATAACCTGTTTTCCTTTAAAGCCCTCGACTTTGTAAAAATTCCCGAACAGCAACCTACTACGGTACCTGTTTTTGTTGGTGCGCCTGCCTATGATCTTGATATTGCCCTCGGCACAATGGGCGGTGTTGAACTAGAGGAGGTAGAATGGGCTACAGGGTTCATGGAACTTTCCCTAGCCACTGCAAGTCCACAGGCGTCAGATATCTCCGTGGAATTTACCCTTAAAAGTGCTGCCAAGGGTGGAACTACTCTCACCAAAATAGTAACCCTTTCAGCCGGGTCAACCTTTGTAATGGATACCTTATCACTTATCGGCAGCGAATTTGATTTTACCAATGGCGGTCAGGCGGTGAATCATATTGGCCTGAAGGCTGGTGTAGTAAGTGCCGGAGCTGTACCTGCGGGTGAGCAGATCGATCTTATTTTACAATTCAGGGATCTTGGACTCGAAAATGCCCAGGGTTTTTTTGGAAACCGCGAAATAAAAATACCGGCCGGTGACTTCGATTTTGACGTCTCAGGTCTTAAGGACCTGGCAGATGGATTTTTCCTGAAGAGCCCCTCTATTCGGCTAATAACTGCAAATTCAGTAGGTGTGGGAATAGAAATATCCCCTGATTTTAACGGTGTAAACAAACTGGGAGAGGTTACTTCCCTTAATACTGCCCCTCAGCAGATAAATGCTGCCTCCGCAGTAGGGGTATGGGATACTTCAACGCTGGAATTTACTCCCGCCAACAGTAACATAGTTGATTTTATGGCTTCCCTTCCTTCGCAGGTGTTATACGCTGGCAAGGCTTCCATCAATCCCAATGGTCATACGTCTAATTTTATCAATAAAAATTCGGAGATGATAATGGGTGTGGAAATTGACCTTCCGCTGGAATTGAGCATTGACAATATGCGCCTCGTGGAGGAATTGAATGACATCGACTTCTTTCGCGAAAATCCTGATCAGGTGGAATCCCTGACACTCATCTTCAATTCCAGTAATGGTTTTCCCTTTGATCTGAATCTTTCAGCAGCATTTTTGGATAGCGTGGCCCCTCATGACAGCCTTCACGGTTTTAACCTTGGTTTGCTCAAAGCCGCAACCATTGGATCGGATGGGACTATATTACAGCGGGGAGAGTTTACAACTGCCCAGGAGGTAACCATTGACGGTGAACTACTTGAAAAGTTTAAGATGTCAAACAAAATACGACTTTCCGCAACCCTGAATACTTCTCTGGATGGCCAGAAGGTGGAAAAATTCTACACTCATTTTGATGTGGAAATTAAAATTGCCGCCAAGGCCAAGCTCAACATAAAACTCAAGGACTAATGAAAAAGCTAACTCTCTCTTTTATCCTTTCGGGGATATTTAGTCTGGCTGCAACGGCACAGAGTGATCTGATCCTTTACAACTTCAATGCAGTACCACAGAGTCTGCATACAAACCCCGCTTACCCCCAGCAGGCCAAGCTGTGGATTGCCATTCCGGGACTGTCAGGTGTCAATATGAGCTATCACAACAGTGGCTTTTCCCTTTTGGAGCTTTTTGAAAAGGGTACCGATATTAACTCCAACTTTGATAACCTGATTAATTCCCTTGACCAAAAGAGCCAACTGGCAGTTCGCGAAGAAGTGGATTTGCTGGGGGTGGGATTTCGCACCAAAAAAGGTTTCGTGAGTTTCGGTGCGCGGCAGATCTTCGACTACAGAATGGACTATCCCGTGGACCTTCTGAAACTGGTACGTTTTGGAAATGGCCACAGTGAGTTTAGAAATACCGACTTCAGTGAGTTTGACTATGAAGTTACTGCAAGGGTAAATTATTACCTGGGCTACCAGCGCACTTTTCTCAATGAAAAGCTGAACCTGGGAGCCCGATTGAAATATATGGTGGGACAGGGCCATACCTATGCCGAAAGAACCGAAGCAAGCATTAAAACGACTAGTGAATCAGAGTTGGTGATCAACACCGATATACTGATCCGTACCGCAGGGATAAGCCGGTATATGAGTGATAATCCTTTTGCCATGGGCTCCGCCCTTTTTCCTGCAAACAGGGGTTTTGCTTTTGACCTTGGAGGTACCTATCAAATGAATGAGCATTGGAATTTCTCGGCCAGCATCCTCGATCTCGGAAAGATCAAATGGACCGGAAATACACGGGAGTATTCCAGTAAGGGCAGTTTTACCTATGATGGTATTGATGCTGATCTGTGCAAGGACAAGCCCGTGGAGAGCTTTGACAATATTGTAGACAGCCTTGAAGCTGCTTTTGAGTTTAAGGAAACCGATGGCAACTCCTATAGCAGAGCCTTGGCTTCGCGGGTATTTTTGGGCGCCAATTATGCCTTTAACGAAAAACATAGCGTGGGGGCATTGTATCACGCACGAATCTGGGAAAAGGAAATGTTCCATGACATAAGCATAAACTATCAGGGGCGCCTGTCACGCATATTCCAGTACAGCGTGAACTATGCCGTAGTGAATGGTACGTACAACAACATAGGTGCAGGGTTTTCATTGAAGCTCGGAGCGGTCCAGCTATATGTATTAAGTGATAATGTGCTCCATGCAATGATGTACGAAAACCTCCAGAATACCAGCGTGAGGGTAGGGATAAATCTTACCTTCTTTGGGAAAAAGAAACAGGAACCGGAATTGCCGGAACCAACCACCACGCCTGTTCCGGAAGTTCCGGAAGAATCAAATTGAACAACTAATAATTAATCACCAATTCTACTCCAATGAAAAAACAACTAATCACTTTAGGCCTTCTCAGCGGCATACTTTTTATGACTTCCTGTGAAGGTGAAGATCTTTTGGAAGGTCTTAATGAGGCGGAGCAAAAGCTAAGCGAGCACTACATCGAATGTGAAGGTGCCATCTCAAATGTTTATTCTCTCACAGAACAGGTACTGCGTACTGTCGATCTTCAGTCCAACGACTCTTCAACATTTGATGGAGCACTGGTTTACCTTGTCGGTTCCGGCATTGTGGTAGATTACGGCACCGGAGTAATCGGTAGTGACGGCCTCACCCGCAAAGGAAAAATTCTGATGCTCCAAACCGGTGACTATTTTCAAACCGGTGGACAGATCCACATTAGTTTTGATCAGTACACAGTGGAGGAAAAAGAAGTTGCAGGGAACCTGGGTTTAACAAATAATGGTACTCAACTCGCCCTTGCAGTTGATAGCTTCTCGGTTAATGAAGCATTTTCACTCAGCACTGCCAAAAATATTACCTGGAGCCAGGGCTTTGATACGAAGAATGATGCCAGTGATGACCGCTATAA
>CAZNMG010000183.1:0-3997 GCA_964574075.1 uncultured Owenweeksia sp. | reverse complement strand
GTGATTTCTTGCTCCTCGGTTTCTATAGTTGAAGCCTCATCGGAAGATTTCTGATTCTCGCCACAAGCCGATAGGGCCAGGATCATGCTTAGGGATAATAATACTCGTTTCATATGTTGTTATTTATTGTTTTTTAATTGTCATATGCCATTCGCATATAATTTCTGGTTTTTGTAACGAAGTTTCGTTATGCTCATTTCATATCAATAGTTTTGGTGATTAGACAATTTGACTATTCTGACAAATTGAATTAACTAAGATATAAAAAATCTAAAGTTCTTGTTGCTATCCCGAAGGAATTATTATATTTGCAGCCGCTTAAAGGCGAAAGTTCTTTTATAAGATTTATATATCAAAAAGTCATCACGCCGAGTGCGATTAAGAAATACTCGGGGTGTAGCCCTGACCTTCGTCAGGATAAACTCCGCCCGGTTATCGCGTCCCGCTATGGCGGGAAGGCCGCAGCTTCGATAAAAAGTGCTAAATTTAGAGAATGGTTGTTCATTCTTTTTAGCGATAAACGTTCAAGGTATTATGTGGATCAAACTGCTGATATCGAAGATAGACTGAATCGACGACCTTGATTATAAAAAAGGTTTAAGTTCTTAAGATATTTGAATAAGAAGGTTGAAAGCCTTCAAAAACATACACTTCGGGGTGTAGCGTAGCCCGGTTATCGCGCCTGCGTTGGGAGCAGGAGGCCGCAGGTTCGAATCCTGCCACCCCGACAAAGAAAAGCCCTGCACGGAAGTGCGGGGCTTTTTTGTTGCATCAAGGTGAAAGCTTGCTTTCAAACCGCAGAGGCAACAAAAAAGACCATGCAGGCGTGGGCCTGTGGGCTTTTCTTTGTCACTTCCCCCACTCAGGATCACCGACCGCATGGAGGTAATCCTAAAGTTGAAGTGGAAATCCAAAGTACGAAATACCTCCCCTGCTAATGCTAAATTGTTCCGGCCGTGAACGCACTCTTAGACCGCAGAGGCAACAAAAAAGCCCATGCAGGCGCGAGCCTGTGGGCTTTTCTTTGTCACTTCCCCCACTCAGGATCACCGACCAGAGGGAGGTAATCCTAAAGTTGAAGCTGGAAGTAAGAAGTCCGAATTCCTTACCATGTTATTAATTGAAGGCCCCTGGACTTAATTCTTTTTTCTTTGATGTTTACAAAAACAAAACCTTCCTGTTGCTGTAATCGTAGATCCATTATTTTTTACTTATAAATATCAATGCCGTTTCTGTTTTTTCAGCCAGGTTAAGCGCCAGGTGTCCAAATACTTTTTGATTTTTACCGGCTTTACCTAATCCCAATATAACCAAGTCATGCCCGGCAGCCTGTTGGATAAGTTCTGATGCCACATCATCATTTGGAATGATATGCACCTCAGTCTTTCCTGGAATTATGCGGCTCGCAAAACGTGATAGCCGCAAATTATTTTTTTGAAGTGTTTCCCGGGGTGTATTTTGAGGCAGAATTTGTATAAATGTGATCTCAGGCTGTGAGGCACGCCATAGGCTGGCAGCAACCCTCGCCCGGAGCGGGTCATGACTTTCAAAACCGGCTACCGGAATAAGGACTTTCCTGGCTGCAGTAATCTTCCATCCGCTAAAAGGCTGCCGGAATACCACCACATCTGCCTTAATATGTTTTACCATTTTTTCCAGATTTTGAAGGGTTGGTAAATCGTTTAGGTCACTCAATCCCAACAACAAACTCCCACAATTATGCTCTTTAACCACCCGTTCCATCTCCTCCCAGGGATGCTCCGCAATAGTAGTAAGTGTTTCCGGCCTCAAGCCTGCTTCAAAAGAAGCTTTGAGGGCAGACTGTGTCACATCCCGGCTCGATAAAAGTCGTTTCTCAAGATCATCTTTTTCGGTGCTTGGGATAACGATCGAATGCAGCAGGATACGTCCTATTACGGGAGGAGCCAGTGCATTGGCAAGAAAAACCATGGATTCCGCATTTGCAGGATTTGAAATTGGGAGCAGCACAAGAGGACTTAATCCTCTTAGCCGGATAAGATCCGGATCCAGGGCATGTTCTGAGGCTTCAATAGCCCGGGCTTTATTTACAAAAAAGGATACAAAGAGGACCGCACCTATGAAAAGCCATAACAGTGCAATAAATCCGGCAGCCGGCACAACAATAGCCTGAAATATTGCCAATCCTAAACAAGTGATAATTCCCACGATTGGAAGGGCAGGAAAAAAAGGTGCCCGGAATGTTTTACTCTCTTTATATCCGCGACTTCTCATTAAGATCATGATGAGATGGGCCAGGGCGAAAGTGATGAGAAAGATCAAACTGGAAGCCGCACCGGCCGCCGCCAAATCGGGCAGGATCAAAACCAGAAATACTACAATTACACAGGTAACTAAAATAGAGGTTACCGGTGTTCCGAATCTCTTATTTATATTTGAAAGGTGGTGATTTAATGTTCGGTCTTTCGCCATACTAAGTGAGATACGTGAAGCTGCAAAGAGATTGGCTTGTAAAGCTGATAACATTGAAAATATCCCCGCTACTAAAACCAGCCAGAATCCAAAGGCCCCGAGATAGTTCTGTGCAGCAACGGCTAAGACGGTTTCAGGATTTTCCCGGCTCATTTCTGTAATTGACTCCCCGGGCAACACGCCTATAGTCGACATTAAAAAAAGTAATGGTAAATAAACTGCGAGGCCTACCACAAGTGTTCCTACCATTGCCTTAGGAATGGTTTTCTCCGGATTTTTAATTTCACCTGCGGCAGAACCAATTAAATCAAATCCCTGAAGGGCGATAAATGTATAACCCATTGCCGCTATGACTCCACTGAATCCACCGGAGAAAAACGGGTCGAGGCTTTGTTTTATTTGACTAAAAGGAGTTTGCACAAAGACAGCGAGTCCGCCGGCTATGAGTACTGCGAATACCGCAAGCTTACCAATGTTGATAACTGCCCCGCCATCGCCGCCACCTCTGGTAAGGCTGAAGGCGAAATAGCCTATGGCAGCCAGGGCCAGCAAAACCGGGAGCATTCCAAACTCCAGGATTCCACTGAATCCTTCGTAAGGAATCTGCTGAAGAGCAAACACAGCAAAGGCTCCAAATCCCAGAGCATACAGAACTGCCGCTACCAGGGAAGCAAACCAAACAATCCATCCCACCCCAAATGCAACCTGGAGTGATAGTGCCTTCTTCGCATAAGTATAGGTGCCGCCCGACTGCGGATTGGCCGAAGCCATCTCAGCAAAACTGAGGGCAGTAATAAAGGCTATTACTCCGTTTAGCGCAAAGGCCAGAATTGCCGAAGGCCCGCTCACCGCAAAAGCCACCCCGGCCAGGGCCAGAATTCCGCCTCCAACCATCGCACCAACGCCAATACCTAAAGCTCCGAAAAATCCCATTGTACGGGCCGTTACTGAAGAGGATGGGTCTGTACTCATGGTGAATTCTAAATTTGGAAAATTAAGCAGGGTAAGTGGACTAACACTTAATAAATATAGTCAAATATGTCAATCTGACTATAATTTGCTCTTCCCTTTGATTATTGATGTAACCATAACTGCACTATGTTCAACAATTTGTCAATATTAACTGGCTTGGTAAGGTAATCATTGGCACCTGCCTCAAGGCTCTTGGCCTTGTCTTCAGGCATGGCTTTAGCGGTTAATGAAATAATAGGTAAATTTTTATAGGCCGCCTTTTTTCTGATTTTTGTTGTGGCCTCATAACCGTCCATTACGGGCATCATTACATCCATCAATACAATATCGATATCTTTTTCCTGCTCTAATTTCTCTATCGCCAATTTTCCATTTTCCGCAACAATTACTTTCATGCCTGAATCACCCAGAGCTTTGGAAAGCGCATAAGAATTTCGCCTATCATCATCTACTAACAGTACTTTTTTATCTTTTAGAACATGTTTCGGATCATGCAAATCAGTCATTATCTTTTTTTGGCGGGTCGAGAGCCTGCTTTGGTTACTATGTAAAAATAAAGAAACCTCATCTAAAA
>CAZNMG010000182.1:0-6857 GCA_964574075.1 uncultured Owenweeksia sp. | reverse complement strand
CTGCGCTGCATTATACCTATGGGCGCGGCTACTATGAGCAGTACCGTAAGGATGATGACCTTGCCGATTATGGCTTCAACGATGTGATCATCGGAAGTGACACGCTTACTTCTTCGGACCTGATCCGAAGACGCTGGCTCCGCAACGATTTTTATGGCGGTACTTATTCATTGGAATACAACCGCTCGCAACTGAACCTTATACTGGGAGGCGCCTACAATACTTACGTGGGTGATCACTACGGGGAAATCATATGGGCGCGCTATGCCAGCGATTCTGAGATCCGCGACCGCTACTACGACAACACGAGCACCAAAAATGATTTTAACACCTATATGAAAGGTAACTATGACTTTGGAAAGCTCACCATATTTGCAGACCTGCAATACCGCCTGGTAAATTATACCGGTAAGGGAATTGACAGTGATCAGCAAGCCGTGGGCATCGATGCTGAGTTTAACTTTTTCAATCCCAAGGCGGGAGTTAACTATGTTCTTGATGACCAAAGTCGTGCATACTTATCAGTGGCTGTGGGTCAGCGCGAACCTGTGAGATCTGACTTTCTGGACGCACCGGCCGATCTCAGGCCTACATCAGAATATCTTACTGACTACGAAGCTGGTTACGAATTTCAAACCTCCCACACTCAACTTAATGCCAACTTCTTCTTTATGGATTACGAAGATCAATTGGTGCTTACCGGCCAGATAAATGACGTAGGATCTGGTATAAGAGTAAATGTGCCGGAGAGCTACCGCACGGGTTTAGAACTTACAGGCCAGTATACTGTGGCTGAATGGCTGAAGTTAGGGGCCAACCTGGCTTTGAGCCAGAACAAAATCAGAAATTATGAGGAGTACACACCGGTTTATGATGAAGCTTTTGATTTTATCGGATACGACACCCTTCGTTTGGAATCAACAGATATTTCCTTTTCCCCGGGAGTGATCGGTGGCATCTTCCTTACGCTAAAGCCTTTCCCAAATTTTGAAATAACCTGGAATACCAAATATGTTGGTAGCCAATACCTAGATAACACTTCCAATCCCGATCGTAGGCTCGATCCCTATAGCGTAACTGACCTTCGGTTGAATTATGATCTTAACTCAACCTGGTTTGAGAATGTAAATGTGCATCTGTTGATTGCCAATCTACTTAATGAAAAGTATGAACCCAATGGCTATACCTATAGCTACAGGTATCTTTACAGAGATGATCTGGGCGATATTCAGAAAGCAAAAGTTACCGATAACCACTACTTTCCGATGGCCGGCATAAACTTTCTCGGAGGTATAAAAATTGATTTTTGAAAGAGGCAAAATTTGAAGCCGCAGGGTTTTCTAAAGAACACTGTGGCTTCTTTCATTTTGGGGATAGCTTACGATCTGATCAGCCATCTCAATACTAACGTCTTGCTACTAATATCTACCCCTTCAACTTCTCATTTCCATGATGCCGGTTATGATCGCGTTTGGTTTTCTTTTCCATTCTGCGCTCAAAGGCGGTTTGCAAGTCAGTACCCGTTTGATTGGCCAGGCAAAGCACCACAAAGAGTACATCCGCCAGTTCCTCCCCAAGATCTTTGGATTTATCACTTTCCTTTTCGCTTTGCTCACCATACCTGCGGGCTATAATTCGGGCCACCTCTCCCACTTCCTCGGTGAGTTGGGCCATATTGGTGAGTTCGTTGAAGTAGCGCACGCCATGGTTTTGTATCCACTCGTCAACGGTGCGTTGTAACTCTTTTATTTCGTGGGGCATTGGATAAATTTTTAAAGGTTGTGTGAGGATGAAGGTTGTCTTAAGATCCATTTTTCACGCAAAGACGCAAAGACGTAAAGGAAAAATATTTTTAATACGGCCATGCTGTTGAAAGCTTCCTCCCTGGTTCTTTATCTGAAGATTTCACGCTAAGCCGCAAAGACCGCAAAGGTTAAAACTAGTTTTCTCTAGTTGAAGTCCGATATTGAGTTAAGTTTTCTACCAAACATTGTCAAGCCACAAAGGCACAGAAATTTTATATTGAAGCGCTTTCCCGGATCCTTACCTTAATATTTCACGCAAAGCGGCAAAGACCGCAAAGTTTAAACTGCTTTCTCTAGTCAGATCCAGTACGGATTAAGTCTTCTACATATAAATAAAATTGGCTTCACTCTTTATTTTTAGAATCCATGACTATGGTTACGGGCCCATTATTAATCAGGCTCACCTTCATATTCGCACCAAACTCACCGGTTTTTACCCTCCCGGGAATTTTGTGCTTCAGGGTCTCAACAAAAGCTTCATAAAGTGGAACCGCAATTTCAGGTTTTGCTGATCTAATATAACTCGGTCGGTTTCCCTTTTTGGTTGAGGCATGCAAGGTAAACTGGCTTATCAGTAATATTTCTGCGCTGATATCCATCACAGAAAGATTCATCACCCCTTGTTGGTCATCAAAAATGCGAAGATTGAGGATTTTACGAACCAGCCAATCGATATCCTCCTGCCCATCTTCCTCTTCGATGCCCAGTAGCACAACCAGGCCCGAGCTAATACCTCTTTCCTCAGTATTATTGATCTTTACTGAAGCCTCGGTAACACGTTGCAACACAATCCGCATCCTTACCTTTTTAGATCCAATGCCTGTTTTCTTAGCTCGGATTTTTTCTCACCCGAAAGATCACGGGCACCACCATATACTTTTGATTCGAATCCGCCATACATCGGGTTTGGAAGGAGAATAAAGTATTGGTCGAGTGAATCACGCAGGGAAGTTTCCATTATAAAGGATTCATATTTCTCTGCAAAATCCGTCATCTGGTCCCCCACCAGCAACGCTACTTCATAATCTCTCTTCACAGTTTCGCGCCTTTCCGTCTTATCCGAAGTATCCCCTTTAAGAAGCACATGTTCCGGATCTGCATACGGGAAATCATACGCTGCGAGGTTCTGAATGGTGGCCTTTAGATGCTCCACACTCCTGTTGGAGATATAAAACACCTCCACCCCTCGCCTCGCTGCTTTCTCCAAAAATTCCTGTGCCCCGGCTATTGGTTCGGCTTCAGCCTCCTGCACCCACTCACCCCAGCTTTCTAAGGTAAAATCCTCTCCATCAACAATGAGGCGCGCTTCGTAGGGGCTATTATCTAAAACCGTTTCATCGATATCCACAATAATAGCAGGGTGCCGCTCATCCTGTATATACTGCAGATTTTCTGCTAAACGCACCCAGGCCAGGTCATACAATTGCTCTGTAATAAAAGGCGCCTCATCTGAGGTTTGAAACCACAGCGTACTCAGCACCAGTTGATCTGACATCGAAGCATTTTGGGAGTCAGGAACTTCTGCTATTTGATTGGAGCCTCCGCATGCCACCAGCAGTATCGCGGCAAATACCGTATTTAAGGTTGATGTTTTATTCATATATATCTTTTCGATAAGTTTCATCTTCGTCCAAACCCTCTACAAAGTTTACGTAACTCTCATAGCGGGTTATGGGGATCTTATTTTCCTCCAGCGCTTCCTTTACAGCGCACCCCGGTTCATTGAGGTGCAGGCAATTATTGAACTTACAGTTGTGCTTAAGCCGAAAAATCTCGGGAAAATAATCCCCGATCTCATATTTCTCCATATCCACCAAGCCAAAACCACGTATACCCGGGGTGTCAATAATATTTCCGCCAAAACTCAGGTCAAACATTTCCGCAAAGGTAGTAGTATGTTGCCCCTGCATATGCGATTTTGAAATAGATCCCGTCTTCAGATCAAGGTGCGGTTGTATTTTGTTTATAAGCGTAGACTTACCTACGCCTGAATGTCCACTCAGCAGGCTTGTCTTTCCCTGAAGCATCTCTTTAAAATCCTCTAACCCCAATCCTTCGGTGGCCGAAGTGTGAAGCACCTTGTATCCGGCATCGAGGTAGGCAATGGTATAATATTGAAGGTTGGCCATGGCGGCATCGCTGTATAGATCCACTTTATTAAAAACCAGTACGGCAGGAATGGAATAGGCCTCTGCGGTGACCAAAAAACGATCAATAAAGCGAGGATAGGTTTGGGGAAATTCAAGCGTAACAATGAGCACGGCCTGATCGAGGTTGGCCGCTATGATCTGGGTTTGTTTGGAGAGATTTACGGATTTCCGGATAATATAATTCCTCCGGTCCTCAATCTCACGGATCACAGCGGTATCTTCACCATCTTCAAGCTCATACTCTACCCTATCCCCGACTGCCACCGGGTTTGTGCTTTTTATTCCGCGGAGGCGCAACTTGCCCACTATCCGGCAGGAAATAATTTTCCCTTCATCGCTTTTTACCTGATACCAGCTTCCGGTTGATTTGATTACTGTTCCCTGCATGGCTGGCAAAGGTAAAATATAGAGCGGTTGCAAAGCTGAAGGTATAGTGTGCGGAAAAAACAGATAGCCCTGGTTTTAGAATCCTCCTCTCTTAAAATATTTTAGCTTAGCCGCAGTTTCAAACACATGTCGATAGCAGTACACAACATAACAAAGAAATACGGGGAGCAGCGTGCCCTCGATGATGTGAGCTTTACTATCAATACAGGAGAGATCATCGGATTTTTAGGCCCAAACGGAGCCGGTAAGTCCACAATGATGAAAATACTTACCTGCTACCTTCCCCAAACAGAGGGAAAGGCTGAAGTAGCCGGAATGGATGTGACAGAGCAAAGCATTGAAATTCGCAAAAAGGTGGGCTACCTGCCGGAGCACAACCCCCTTTACCTCGATATGTACGTGAAGGAATTTTTGGGTTTTATGGCGGGCGTTCACCATGTCTCCAAAAGCCGTATTCCGGAGATCATCCAAAAAGTAGGTCTCACTAAGGAAAGCCACAAAAAACTCGGCCAACTCAGTAAAGGTTACCGTCAGAGAGCCGGGCTTGCCGCAGCCTTACTGCACGACCCCGAGGTGCTGATACTGGATGAGCCAACCACGGGCCTCGATCCCAATCAGCTGGTGGAAATACGGAACCTGATAAAGGAGATAGGGAAGGAAAAGACCGTGATCCTTTCCACGCATATCATGCAGGAGGTGGAGGTTCTCTGTACCCGCGTGATCATCATCAATAACGGCAAAATTGTGGCCGACCGGCCAACATCTGACCTCCAGAACCTACAAACGGCAAAGATCTACACCGTGGAATTTGATCGCGATTTTACCCGCAATGAACTCAAAAAGATAGCGGGGGTAAAAGATGCCCGGAGCCTGGGAAACAAACGCTGGGAAATAGAGGCCCTGCCCGGCCAGGCTGATATCAGAAGCGACATCTTCAGGTTTGCCGTGGCCCATGAAGCTGCCGTACTTGAAATAAAACAGCAGGAACAAAAACTGGAACAGATCTTCCAAAAACTGACCGAATGAAGCCAGGGCTTTTTCCCATTCTAATAATGCTGATGACTATAGCCTGCTCCTGCAGGGAGGCAGTGCTGGTGGAGCAAATGGTAGAGGAGGCCAAAAAACTGAAAACCACCAGCCCGAAAGAGGAACAGCATCCTCAGACGATTAAAGACGGCACCGTAACCCGCCATAATGAAAGCAGTAATACCACATCTGAAGTAAGATTTGAGGATGGGCTTAAGCAAGGCATGGCAAAGCAGTATTATGCAGATGGTCAAATTTGGAAGGAAAGCAATTACAAGGATGGTCATCTACATGGAACTGCAAGGGTTTACGACCGCGAAGGAAGACTGAAGCGTGAAGTGAACTACCACCAGGGCAAAAAGCACGGGGCGTCCATCCATTACTTCAAAAGTGGAAATCCCAAACTGGAGGTGGAGTACGATCATGGTTTGCCGCTCCCCGGATTTACAGATCGTGATTACAAGGGCAATGTAAAAACAGGCCCGGAGATAATCATAACTACTGAAGACCGGCTAAAAACGGAAAGCACTTACGTATTGCATATAAAACTTTCCAAACCTTACCAGGAAACCGTTTTTTTTGCCTTTACTGACCCCTCACTTTATAGCAGCAGTACAGGGCTTCGGCAGCACCAGCTTTACCAGGAGGATGATAAAGCGCAACTTCATATAGAAATTCCCCCGGGCTATAGCTTTGATGAGGAAATCCACTTTTACGCACAGTATGACATCGGCAAAGGAGTGCGGGTGGTAAAGAAAAAGGCATTCAAATTATCAGTGGTCAACAACTAGCGGGGCCCTGTTAATCATCTACTTCTTTCTCAGGTACACCTGTACCGGCACACCCTTGAGGTCAAAATTTTCACGGAGTTTGTTTTCGAGATAACGCTTATATGGCTCCTTTACATACTGCGGAAGGTTGGCAAAAAATGCAAATGCCGGAGTCCGGGTAGGAAGCTGGGTGCAGAATTTTATCCTGACATATTTGCCCTTATAGGCCGGAGGGGGGTTTGCCTCAATTATAGGCAACATGAGGTCATTGAGCTTGCTTGTGGCTATCCGCTGCTTTCTGCGTTCGTTTACCTTTACTGCCTCCTCTATGGCCTGGAAGATCCGCTGTTTATTGAAAACCGAAACAAATAAGATCGGAATATCCGTGAAAGGCTCCAGACGTTGGAGGATTTTTTTGCGATAGGCATCAGCCGTATGGGTGTCCTTCTCTACCAGATCCCATTTATTCACAAGAATGACAATGCCTTTCCGGTTCTTCTCCGCAAGGCCAAAGATGGATAGGTCCTGCCCTTCAAATCCCCGTTCAGCATCAATCATTAAAATGCACACATCCGCACTTTCTATAGCCCTTACGGAACGCATCACTGAGTAAAACTCAAGGTTTTCGTGCACTTTCGTCTTTTTACGAAGTCCGGCTGTGTCTACCAGAAGGAAGTCCTGGTTGTACAGGTTGTAACGGGTATTGATGGCATCGCGGG
>CAZNMG010000181.1:0-2875 GCA_964574075.1 uncultured Owenweeksia sp. | reverse complement strand
ATCGGCTGCCGGATCGTTGATATACAAGCTCACTACCGCGCCACCCACATATACCACTTCTTTATTGAGTGCCCCTAAAGCCTTAGCTATCTCCCTAAGGACCTGCAGATTGATGGCAGTATTTTTCATAGCCGTTTTTTTAATTCTGTGATCGCAAGGCTTTGCTCTCTTGCTTTCCCAAGGCGTAGGGCATCGGTAAGCGCCAAGAGTTCATATAGGCGATAATCCTTATGGCAAGCTTCGGGAACTGAAGGATAAAGTGGTTCAATACCTTGTCCTCTATGCTCCCCTCGGGCCCAGGGCCATACGAAAGGCTCATTTTGCTGGATGAGATTACTGAGAGGAAGTGCGCTGTGAGCAGTAGGCATTCCCCGTACTATGCTGCCAGGCTTTTGTGGGAAAACATAGCGGAGGCCGTATTGAAGAAATTCCAGAAGAGCTCCTTTCATCAGCCGCCTTTTGTCCGAAGCTATCAATCCCGAAATCATACTGCGGTTGAGGCTTTCGCTTATCTCACTGGCGCTGATATTCAGCTCTTGCGACAGGTCTTTCATATACCAGTTTTCCTTTCCTTTGGTCGCTATTTTGAGCAGGATCACCAAATCTTGCGGACGCATACCCTGATGTTTTTTCATCTTCTCTAATTTTCAATTCGCGAATCGCGAATCACAAATATAAGAATTATCTGTGCTCTACAACAAATTTTGATTAGCCAGGGCCGTTGGGAGTAAGCCGGACATATCTAACCCCCTCCTGCCACACAGATCACAAACTCTCCTCGTGGGGGATGTTCCTCGAAGTAGGCAGCCAGTTCCGCCACCGTGCCCCGTACCGTTTCCTCAAATTTCTTGGAAATTTCCCTTGAAGCGGAGGCCTGTCTTTCTTCACCGAAGTATTCGGAAAAGTCGCGGAAGGTCTTTACCACCCGGTGTGGCGATTCATAAAAGATCATGGTGCGCGGTTCGGAAGTAAGTGTCTTTAGCCTGGTCTGCCGGCCTTTTTTGGCGGGCAAAAAACCTTCAAACACAAAGTTGTGAGCCGGTAAGCCGGAGTTGACGAGCGCAGGTACAAAAGCCGTGGCACCCGGAAGGGTCTCCACGGGCACCCCTTCCTTTATAGCTTCACGAACCAGCAAAAAGCCGGGATCGGAAATGGCGGGCGTGCCGGCATCGGTGATCAGGGCAAAGTGTTTCCCCGCCTTCAGTTCGGCCACAATTGCTGACACCGCCTTGTGCTCGTTGTGCATGTGGTATGAGCGCTGGGGTGTAATGATGGCAAAGAATTTAAGAAGCTTGCCGCTGTTGCGCGTATCTTCTGCCAATATGAGATCCACATCCTTCAGCACCTGCACCGCGCGGAAGGTCATATCCTGCATATTGCCGATGGGGGTGGGTACCACAGTTAATTTTCCGCTCATTCCATAAAGTCATTTCTATTGAGTTCTGTTGACGGATCCCAAAAAAGTTTTTCAAAATCCCGTACCTGGTTGTCTTTCACAACCACTCCTTCACTTTCCAATAGTTGCTGCATCACCCGGCTGCCGCCAAAATGGTCCTTTCCCGTAAGGAGGCCATTGCGGTTAACCACGCGGTGAGCGGCAATGTCTTCCCGGCCCACAGATCCGTTCATGGCGTAGCCTACCATGCGCGCGCTGCGGGCTGCTCCTATAAACCGGGCGATGGCGCCATAGCTCGTAACCCTCCCGTAGGGAATGTGACGGGCCACGGCATACACTTTATCAAAAAAATTATCGTCAGCCATGCACACCGAATTTTAGGTAGGTAATGGCCTTTCCGCTTTTCCGGAAAAGGGATTCGTAATGGGTTTTTACGGTATGCAGGAGATGATCCTTTTTATTGAGCTGATGGTCGATGTCATGGTAAGCCTCGTGCACCGGCAAATCCATGATCTGCAAAATGCCATGGGTGTAGCCATGCAAAAATTCGCTATCGGTTTTAAGATGCACCACCCCCTCCGGCTTCAGGATATTGCTATAAATTTTTAAAAAATCAGGGTTGGTAAGGCGGTGTTTCATCCGCTTGTACTTTATCTGCGGGTCGGGAAAGGTGATCCATATCTCCGAAACCTCACCGGGGGCAAAGCAGCGGTCGAGCAGCTCGATTTGTGTGCGGAGGAAAGCCGCATTTTTCAGTTGCTTTTCCTTCACTTCGGAGGCCCCATACCAAATGCGGGCACCTTTTACATCAATACCAATGAAATTCTTTTCGGGGAATTTTTCAGCCATAGCCACGGTATATTCCCCTTTGCCGCATCCTAACTCTAAAACGATGGGATTGGGGTTTCCAAAGAATTCCTGCCACTTTCCGCGGTGCTGAAAATCGGCCACCACCTCCTCACGGCTGGGTTCTATTACATGGGGAAACTCCGCGTTTTCTTCAAACCGCTTTAACTTTTTGCGTGCCATCGGGCAAAAGTAATTCAATTGGGAAAAGGGGGTACGGTGGAAAAGCAGTGGTGTGAAAGCTGTAACCTAAGCAAAGCCGTGGAAGAACTACTCAATCCATATTCTTTGACTGTAACAGGCCCCGCCTGCATTGAGTTTTAAGAGGTATAGGCCTGCGGGTAGGGAGTCGTTAATTTCAACTTCCGCTTTCCCTTTAATGATGAGAAATTCCAGCAGTTTATGCCCTTTCAGATCGTAGAGAATTGCCCGCCCGTCCTCAGGTTCGGAGAGGGTAATGGAAAAGCTGCCTGAAGAAGGATTGGGATACACAGAGAGCTTTAGCGGTGATTGATATTCCTCCATACTTATATTGTGACATCCAGCCGTATCACAACCGTATTTATCAGTTTTAATAAGCCATGTATGGTATCCCAGCCCACCGGGGCCCTTATCCACAAAAAAGCCACAGAA
>CAZNMG010000180.1:0-8587 GCA_964574075.1 uncultured Owenweeksia sp. | reverse complement strand
ACTTGAGATAACATGAAAGGTGGTGGTTTCACTGCCCAGAATTTGCCCGTGGCCATTGTTACCGGAATAGGCAGTTGTTATCAAAATATGGGTTCCAACGGGTGGGGTCCAGGGATCATAATTCCCATTGTTGTCGCCATTGAGGGCATAGGGTGCTGCGCCTTCTGTACGGAAGGAAGCTCCGTTGAGATTAAAATTGATGCTATTGGGAGTCAGGTTACCCACATCTGCACGCACGTTCAGGTCGGTAGTCGGAAGTGTACTGAGGTCAAGGGTATCACCATCTTCAAGGGGCCCGATATCCGTGTCGGTTTGGGCATTTATTAATGTGAGGGATACCTGCCCATGAGCGAAGTGGGTAGTGCCAGCAAGAAGTAATGTCAACAGAAGACGGGCAACTGCGGTCATTGGGAAGGTTTGGTTAGTGTACTTGTCTTCTACAAGGAAGCTCTGGGTTAAGGAAGCTTCATTGCAGGTTTAAATAATTGAAGTACAATTACTTAAAAAGTTTGCAAGTATCGGGAAAAAACAGGAAGATTCCAATATTCTGTAGATATTGAAACAGTTTTATTCGCTCAGTGCTAAGGCTTTAAAGAATCAGGAAAGGTATGGAGGCTGCTATTTCTTGACCAGCTTAAACGTCATGAGGGTTTCCTCCATTCTGAGGTGCAGATAATACATCCCATCTGGTTCTGTAAGGAGAAGTTCAATAAAAGCCGTTTGATTTACATGCTGCGCCCGGATGCGTTTTCCAAGAATATCATACACCTCAATTTCTACTGAGGGATAGATTTTACCAAGGTCAATTCTATAGCGGCCATTGCCGGGATTGGGATAAACCGACACTTCAGGAACAGCACTTACATGGTCTGACAATGCCGTAAACGGAATGCAGGAGGAAGTATCGATACAGCCGTTTTCCTCGATCTCCACCGCATACATTCCATTTGCAGGCGGGGCAAAAGCGGAAAAAACAGCTCCAGGGACGGGAAGCATGGAATTGCATTCAAGCCATTGGTAACTGTCTGCGGTAGTGTAATCAGCCATCAGGAGGTTGTTGGCCAGGGTTACCGCAGTGTTGAGTGAGTGAACCTGTAAATGCAGGGTGCGGGTACTGTCACAGCCGTATTTTGTTGTAAATACATCGGTATATGATCCGGAAATGCCGTACCCCTCCAAAGTTTCACCTGCGCAGATATCGGCCACAATCGTGGTGTCTGGAGCCGGTAATACGGTGAGATCAAGATTTAGAATACTGTCGCAGCCATTTGCTGAAGTGAGGGTATCCGTGTAGAATCCGGAGCTGAGATAGCCCATAAAGTCGCTACCATCGCACACAGTTGCGGTGATGGTCGTGTCAGGGGATGGAAGTACGGAAAGATTTAAATAACGTATTTCCTGGCAGCCACCACTGGCGGTAAGCGTATCGGTGTAGGAGCCGCTGGTGGTATAGCCATAAAGGTTCTGGCCGCTGCAGATGGTGGCATTTATGGTGGTATCGGGGCGTGAGAGCACCATCAGATCCAGGGTATGAATGCTGTCACAGCCATTGGTACCGGTAAAGGTTGTTGTATAAACTCCGGTAGAGGTGTACCCATTCACACTGTCTCCCGGACAGATGTTTACGCTGGCATAGGTTTGTGATGGAGGCAAAACCTGCAGGTTTAGTATCCGCAAGCTATCGCAGCCGTTGCCAGAGGTGAGGGTGTCTGTAAAAGTGCCTGTGCTGGCGTAGCCAAACAAACTGGTACCGCTGCAAATGGTGGCACTAATGGTGGTATCAGGCAACGGAAGTATGTTGAAAATTGTGGTATGAATGCTATCGCAGCCGCTGCCGGCTGTAAATACCTGTTGATAGCTGCCGCCCGTGCCGTAGCCATTGGCAGTATCCTCCTGGCAGAGGGTGACGGAAACTGAGGTGGAGTAAGCTGGGAGGACGGTGAGATCTAATTCTCTTATACTGTCGCAGCCATTGCTGGTTACGAGGGTGTCTATAAACACTCCGCTCGTGGTGTATCCAAACAGATCATCGCCCGCACAAATGGTGCTGGTGATTTCAATACTGTCTGCCACGCAGGGAGACGAATTACCTGTGCAGGGGTTTTCGAAAAGGTCCTTCACTTCCGCCCACCCGCAGGTTTCGCAGCCTGTGCCAGGTCCTCCCGAAATCAGCCAGTAAGTCATTCCCGCATCCGAAACATCAAAATTGCCAAGGCAACTAAGGCAATTGCGGTTATAAAGCCATGCATAGTCCGTTCCCAATGTCTGCATCCATTGCCAGCTGGCGGCACTACCTTCAAAATCGTCACCTGAGTTGCTGTTATTCTGGTCCAGGATCTGGTAAAACTGTACGCCATGCTGGGTGAAATCTGAAACCATATCACTCCAGGTATAGTGCATTGGGGGGCCACTGAAATGTTCGTGGTCTTCATTCCAGCTTGAGTGGGATATCAGCCTCACAAACTGCCGTTTGCTCTGGCTGGCATTATCAATAGCCTGGTAAATAATATCCATGGGTCCTCCGGCTGAAATCCACAGCGGATCAGCTGCGGAGGAAGCGTTGATAGCCGCGGTCAAAGCGGCAATGGAGGCGCTTAACTCCTGCGTTACATTGTAAACAATAGAGGTATCCATGCCAAAACGCAATGCCGCACCCTCACTGCTTATTTCCATTTCTGCTTCCCAGTTTGGATCGCTCGATTCGTAGTGGCAGGAATGCCCGAGAAATACCAATTTATCGTTGAGACCCGCGGCATCGATCATGGCCACGGCAAGGGGTGTGGCCCCCCAATCGTCCTCATCGTGAAGGTTGCCATCAGAAACAATGGCTATACGGCCCCCCGGATATTGTCCACAAACGGCCGCTGCATTGCCATTTGCGCAGGAAGAACCGTTACCAAAGCACACCCCGCAGCTATCTTTATCAGCATTGGGTATCAGGCCGGTTGTACCGCCTGAACATATTCCGCAATCGTCAATAAAGGCCGTACCGCCTAACACGCCATGGCAATCAATAAGGGTGGCATTAACTACGGTGAAGTTCACCCGGTTCGAATCCATTACGGTCCCGCTTCCGTTGTTTCCGGAATAAGCGATAGCCAGAAGGGAATGAGTGCCTGTAGCGGGTGTCCAGGGATTGTAATTTCCATTGGCATCTCCGGCCAGGGCAAAGGGAGCGGAGCTTTCGGTACGTATGCTGGTCCCATTCAAAATAAACTCAATGCTAGCCGCGGTAAGTTGCCCCGTATTTACTCTTACATTTAAAAGTGTGGTGGGCAGTGAAAGAAGGTTTAGAGTGTCTCCATCAGCCAGATTTTTTATATCGAGGTTGGTTTGCGAGTTGACAAGGGTAAAGCTGATATCCGACTGAGATATGGCCGATTTAGGCATGAAAAACAGCAAAAAGGAAACAACCACGGGCAGGCGTAACAGCGTTGACATGAGTAGTATGGTTTATCATTTATTCTCCAACTTCCTGGGACAGAGTAGGGAAGAAAGATGGAAAGAATGACGATTAACTAATTGATAAACAATTATTTAGCACAATGCAAGTTTCGGGAAAATAATTTAGAAATGCAATAAAGGAGAATGGTTTTGGCGAGGGGTGAGAATAATTCACTGATCTGATACTAGTGGCAATTCCCGAGGCTCAACCTTGGTGCACCTAAATGCCCCCAAAAAAAACCGCATTTCCAAGTATGGCTACAAACAAAAGAAGCCTGAAAATCCGTAAATTTTCAGGCTTCTGCATCGTTTTGCTAATTTGCTTAGCGGTCTGGACGGGACTCGAACCCGCGACCCCATGCGTGACAGGCATGTATTCTAACCAACTGAACTACCAGACCATTATTTCAGGAACTCTCCCGCCCCCTTTCGTTACGGGAGCGCAAATATAGATACTTTTGATTTTTGCACAAACAAAAAAATCAATTACTCGGGAAGCAAAGCATGCCATCTGACATTCTCTCTTATTAAAGATATTGTAACCCTCTGCAAATGAGCATTTACAATAAGAGCCAACAAATCCTTTAATGGCCCCTTTGTATATTTCTCTTTGAAAAACAAAAGGCCAGGAAGGTAAGATCGACAGGTAATAACTCCCTCATGAAACCCAATCCAATTAAAATCGAAGAATCTCAACTGATCATATCGGGCGGGCGAGCTCCTGTTTTTATTCTTTTTTGTTTGGGAGTGATTCTATTCATGCTGATTATTATGCCTATCGCAGCGGCAATATTTATTCTTACTTATGGAGATGGACCTCATATCGGAATTGCGTTCTCCTTCATACTTTGTTGGGGAGTTGGGTTTTATGTGCTTCGGATTACTCTGTGGAATTCGGTCGGTCGGGAGATCCTTACTTTGGATCCTGAGCACATTACATATATCGCTGATTACAGACTCTTTAAAGACGGGCGAAAAGAAATATCCACAAGAACTCTGGTGACTGAAATAATTTATGAGGACGAGTCCAGCGAGCAGCTGGGGAGATTGAGGCTAAGAAATAATTCTACGTCCATTGACACTGTTCTACAAGCCACAATCACTGATTTGGAAGAATTTAAGAGTGAAATAAAAAGGCGCTACAACAAAGCATAGTCGCTCTAAGCAGACACGAACTCAGCTGCGATAAATTAAGCGGCCCCATTAAAATTTTCAATGAGACCGCTTCACGGTTTCCCCAACCTGATGTTTATTTTTTTATTAGCCAGTTGTGACTGACACCTAAAGAATTTTGAATTTCAATAAGGTAAATTCCATTGGCCACCCCGGAAAGATCGATAGTTTGTTTTCCATCAGATGATAACTGATGCAGCGTAGCCCCATAAACTACCTGCCCTATACTGTTTCGAACCAAAATACCAGCCCTATTGCCTTGGGGGCTGTTTAGTTGAATCGTAAAGATCCCTTCTGTGGGATTGGGAAAAATGGAAATAGCCTGAAGGTCATATTCTCCCAGGGAGATACCGGCAACATTCACCTGGAAAGTACTATCCACCTGTCCACACTGGTTTGTGGCCGAAATGGTTACTGTGTAGGAACCATTGGCGGTGTATACATAGTGCGCACTGTCCCCCTGAATAATGGTATCCCCAAAATTCCAGCTTATACCGGAGGCACCGGAAGTTGATCCTGCATCAAACAGGAAGCTGCCCGAGATTGAGGTGGTATCAGTCTGTTGCCAGGTGAAACCAAGAGCTGGTAAGGGGCCACTACTGGTTTGAAAGGCGGTAACAGCAGACCAGTTACTTGTGTCGCCAGGGGTACAGGCATCCTGGAGATATACATCATAACCCGTGCCTGGCAAAAGACCCGTTATCCAGAATGGAGAGGTTGCTCCGGACACCTGTGTCCCACTACCTGGCGTAAAACCGGCAGGCCCATATTCGAAAATGGAAGAAGCTCCGGAGTTTGCAGATGTCCAGCTAACTTCCGCTTCGGTACAATTTACACTGTCAATTGCCACATTGGTGGGAGCGGAGCATGAGGACGCAATACTTATGGAAACGCTGTCAACTGCCCAGTACCAATCCCAGGCACCTCTATAATGAAAACGGACACGCAGGGAGTCATTGGCATAAGCTGATATATCAATATTCGGCTCATTGGGTATAGCCCACGAACCCACACTCAGGCCAGCCTGGCTGAGAAGGTTTACCCACTGCGATCCATCCCAGATATCTACAATTGCGCTGTCATTACCCGCACCCCAATCATAGAAATACTGTTTAAAGGATAAGATCAGAGTATCTGATGTCGTCAGTCCTGAAGCATCAATGTAAGGGGTATAGGAGTAATCATTCTGACTTTCCCCGGATCCGGCAAGTTCACTATCAATCAGCATAAAGCCAGATGATGATCCGAGCAAAGATCCATTTCGGTTCGCTACCCATTTCCATGATTCAGAAGTGGAACCTCCGATTACAGTATCGAAACATCCGAGGTTTTGATCAAAGGTTTCGAGATAGGGTAGGGCATGCGTTACACATTCCGTCAGAAATGAAAATGGACCGCTCCAGTTGCTTAAATCGCCTGCTGCGCAACTGTCGCGTACATAATATTCATAGTAGGTGCCATTGGTCAGGCCGCCCAGAAGAAGTGTATCATTGGTAGCATTAATAATTGTTCCGGCTCCGGGGGGTGTTCCGGCTGGTCCGTAAGAAATATCCCAGTAAGCGGACCCTCCGGTGGTCCAGTAGATGGTAGCACTGTTCGTGCTCACCAATTCCACCCCAAGAACGGTGGGTGCCGGACAAGTTGGTTGAGTACAGAAATCCAGCCGTGGCCCCCAAATCGAAGTGTCGGTACCACAAATGCTCCTCAGGAAAATGGAGAGGCAGCTATCCGGAGGGAGTGCGCTCATTGTATAAGGATTTCCGGTAATGCCCGAAACGAGGGTGCCGGTTACGGTTGTTGATCCCTGGAGAAAGCCTTGTGGCCCCCAGGTCAACTCCCATTCACTGGCATTAGATCCCCAATCCAGATCAACGGAAAAGGGAGTGATGCCCGAAACCGTGGCAGGCTGTGGGGGAACGCAAGTGGTATTTTCCTTCAGTTCAAAATCGTCAAAGGTGATATACCAGCCCGCAGAACCTGAAATGAGATGCGTACCCATAAAGTAGTTTCCATCAGCTTTGGGCGAAAAAGACACTGAGTATTGCTGGTAAAGTGAATTGGAGGCATTAATCACCGGAGCACCTATAAAATCTGTCATGGAATCAGGGTGAGCTGTATTCCCGAAAGCGGCTTCCACTCTATCCCAACCGGGATTTCCATCGGTTACATACCAGAAGGAGAAGGTGTAGGATTTATTGGCTTCGAGGTAAAATTCAGGAGAAAAAATCCATCCGTTCATACTCCATTTACCATAGATATAGCCATCACCTGAATTAGGCATCCGGTTAAAGGTTGCCCCTGAAGCAGTATCTGTAACCCAGCCCGTACCGGAAGTGGACATGCAAACAGGTAGTTCTGCAGGCTCCAATCCTTCAAATCCTTCCGCCCAGGGCAGAGGTTCTGTGGAACACTCCGTTTGAACAGATACCGGGCCTGCTGTATCACTCAACTGGCCAAGTGAACATTCAGCCTGAACGTAGAAATCATACACAGAGCCACTGTTTAATAATGAAAATGTATAAAAGGTATCTGTTGTCAGGACGGATGTTCCCGCACCCGGGGTAAAACCTTTGGGGCCATACTCAATATTCCAGGAAGTTCCGTTTTCTCCATTCCAGTGCAGGGATATCGAGTCAGTGCCTACAGAGGCGGCTGCCACAGATGTAGGAATAAGACAGTTGATCTCGGTGATCGTAACATTGTCCAGGGCCCAATAGTAATCCCAGTTGGAGTCGTAATAGTGAAACCTGACCTGTAAGCTGTCATTCGCATAAGCGGTAATGTTGAAAGCGCGGTGGTCAGGCGATCCCCAGTTTCCATGGGAGGCCGTTTCCACCATCGATAAAATCACGTTCCATGAAGTGCCATCCCATACTTCCACATCACCTTTTTCAGGACTACCAGCGTTGTAAGCCCTGAAATATTGATCGAATTCAAGGAATAATGAACCTGAAATTCCGGAAGCATCTACATAAGGAGTGGTGAGATACTCATCCATATTTACCTGACTGCCCGCTGCATCGCTGCTCACAATAAAAAAAGGAGACCCATTTAAAGTTGAAGTCGGAGACTGATAAGAGGTGACTCTTTCCCACCTGTGAAGACTGTTACCCCCATTGAGGGAGGAAATACACCCGGGGCCTGAGTTGAAATTTTCCGAATAGGGAAGAGTGGCTGTAGGGCAGGACGTTGTAAAAGGTACATAAGAGGAAGTATCGCTTAGCCCCAGGCTAATGGAGGAACAATCGGTCCACACAATAAACTCATAATTCGTTGAAGCTGTAAGTCCTGAAATAAGTACCGTATCATTCACAGCATTTAATGAACCTATGGCTCCGGTTCCGGTCCCCATGTTAAATCCGGCCGGTCCCCATTCCACTCCCCAGGCCACGTTTGAACCTCCATCCCAGAAAACCAATGCTGTGGTTTCACTGATTTCAGTGATACCCGGGTTTACCGGCACCGGGCAGGCTACGAGTGTGGTGAAGTTATTAGGGCCCCGCCAAACGCTGGTATCCCCGGTACCGCAAATTTCCCGAATATATACATCATAGGTAGTTTGTGGAGTAAGCGAGGAAATGGTTAGGGAGGTGGCGGAAGTATTTACAACTGTACCGGTGCCGGGGGCAAAACCGGCTAATCCATATTCTACCTGCCACGAAGTACCTGTTCCGTTGGAAACCCAGCTAATATCCGCTGCTAAGGGAGTAATATTTGAAAAAACAGGATTATCAGGTGCCGGGCATGTGATAGCACTACCAATATAAACATTGTCCAGGGCCCAGCTATCGCCATAATCATTGGTGAGCATAAAAGCGATGTAAACACTTTGTCCGTCATACGCACTCAAACTGATATTAAAAGGCTGAAAACCAGGTCCCATATGCGTTTCAGTGTAAGTGGCGATGGTATCGAAATCGGCAATAGTGGTTTGACTGCCCGTGGACACAAGAATGTAATACAGAGCGCC
>CAZNMG010000179.1:0-5891 GCA_964574075.1 uncultured Owenweeksia sp. | reverse complement strand
AATCCATCTTCATTCATCCCATCCAGCGCCCCGATGAGGCAATCACTGGTGGCAATCACTTTTTTGCCATTCCAGGCCGTCAGTATTTGCACACCTTCTGTAAGGTCGGGATGATAATCGTAATTACGTACAAGCTTAATTCCCTTTCCAGGCAATACAGCCTGTGAGCAGGCACTTATATAAGCGGGAGGTTGGAAACCGGTTAGAAAACGTGCAGCTACCTCATCGGCTTTAGCCAAACTGCAAAGCTTTTTATAGGTGGGCCACATTTCCGGCATATACTTTTTAAGCGCTGCCTGCGATGTTTTCAGGTCAGGAACATGTGCCGCTCCTTTGGATTCGAACCAGGCACGGTAAGCAGCCCAATGCGTATTGAATAGTTTTTGCCATTTAGGACCGGGTACACCGGGTTCAGAAATGGTATTGAAATGTAATTTCATTTAAAATGTATAATTGATTATTTACGCCCCTTCAGAGGGGCAAAAAAGTATATCTGATTTGCTGATATACCTGTGGAAGCCGAATTTATTTGGTTAGTGATCCGGTTAGTTTGGGCTTTCTTTTGTCTTCCACTACTTCCGACCGGAATTGAGATCTTATAGCCTTTATCCAATGCTTGGCGCGGTGATTTAACTGGAAGTCATCTGTCATCATACGGCCTCTTGTTACCAGGATTCCCATATCTGCACCTTCGTATAGATAATCACCTTTGCGGGTAATCCTCAGGAAGAAAGCCTCGTTCTCATTTTCTACGGCTCTCCGGTGAGTATCCATGCGGTCAAACTGAATATGGCCTGTATCATACATTTTCCAGATGCCGGATTTTGGAGCATCGGTTACATATTCTACCGTATCCTCGGTGTGCTTTACTATTAGCTGACTCCACCCGTCAATATTATCCTGGTTTGCCCAGCGCTTGTTAAGGGCATCAACATCCAGATCGTATTCGATGTCCATCCATTCCAGGATATGGAAAATAAATAAGGGTGCATCGGCCAGGGCAAAAACGGCATGATTGGTAATGGAGCTTGCTCCGGTTACCCGGGGATTTAACTCACCGAGGTAGAGCTCTCCATTATCCTGATCAATCAGGTAATCCAGTTCAAAATATCCTTTGTAACCCTCTTTCCGCAACTGGTTACCAAATTTTTGGGTGTTTTCTATCGCCTTGGCGCGCAATTCAGGCGTAAAGGCTTTGGGATAGATCTCATTTCCGCACCAGCCCCCTTCATAAGGAGTGAGTTCTTTAAACCCTACCAGCTCAGTCATCAGCGGGGCCACGATGGTCCCATGCCGGGTAACGCATGCCTCAATAGCAGACCCTTTACAACGGATACGCTTCATGATCTTCACTTCATCTTCTTTGATGATTTCCTCCTTGTGCTCTTTAAAGTCCTCTTCATTGGAAATAAAGAAGGTGGTATGGCCCGAATCCCCGAAAGGGGTTTGTATTACCAGATCATTTCCCAGGTGTTTGGAAATTTTTCTAAGTTGCTCCCAACCCGTTACCTTTTTCAGCACATAAGGTACGCAGGCCACTCCGGCCTTTTCAGCTATACGGTTTGTGTTTACCTTATTGTCCAAAAAGGTGCGCATCTCCGCTTTGGGAAACATTATCTCGAGACCCAGTTTTTCCGCAAGCTTCTCCGTTTTTTCATTAAACATCAGGAACATTGCCTTTCCGGCTTTCCCGTTTACGGAGCGTGTTTTAAGGTAATCCTGCACCTCGGGGTGTTGCAGAAGGTAATTGTTAATATCCTCAATGCCTTCAAAATCATCATGAGGAATTTCTGTTTTTGGTGAGAAAACATTGGGATGAAGGCCGTCAAAACATTCAATGTGGCAAATGAACTTAAAGCCTTTTATCCATTCATCGGCACCCAGCAGGTTGAAATTTGTAGCGCTGATAAAATACAGGGGTTCTTCATTTTTATGGAATGACCGTCTGATATCTGAAACACCGTTTAGCTCAACCTTTCGTGGGGCTTGCTTTGGCTCCGCAGCTACAGCTACCGGCTTTTTATTTGGTTTGCTTGCTGTGCTACCGGCTGCCTTTTTCTTCTTATTTGCAGGAGCAGGGGAGGCAGGGTTTTTTTTCACACTCTTTTTCGGCATATCGGGTTTAGTATTCTTTTTTGTTGTCATCTCTTTTAAATTTTAGTGGGTACTTTCTTTTTTGAATTGGACGATCCCATGGATGTTACAGTTTTGTGCCTATTGAGCACGCTTTCCTTAAAAACCCGAAGTCCGAGGTCTGCCCTGTAGCCATGGATCTCTAACACATCCAGGGCGGTAAGAAAATGTATGATTTCCTTACTCACTACCTGCCCGGGAACGAGTACCGGAAAGCCGGGAGGGTAGGGGATTATGAAGGATGAGGCCACCAAAGTGCGCTCATTTTCCATGCAGGGCAAGCAATCCTGTAAGGGCATATATTCATAATTCTCTTCGTTATAAGCCAGGAAAAAAGCTTCGCGGATATTGCCACCCGGGACGCCCGGCACGGCCTGAAAAGAATGATGGAAATAACTGAAATCTGGTAGCGGTGGGAAATCGCGCACCAGGGACTGAATCCGGTTCTGGCGGATATGGGCTTCTTTCTCACTAAGAGAGCGGAACTCCTGATCCAGTTCATCGGCTATTTTAAGCAGGGCATTGGTGAGATAGGCCACACTACCCTTTGTGGTGCCAATATTGGTCATGAATAATACTGTATTCCGGGATGTTTTATTGATCTGGATATTAAATTTATCCATCAGGTATTTATTCTTGAAGGTATCACCATCCACACCCGTCCGGCCAATATGAAGCGTGATTTTGGTAGGGTCAAGGACGAACTCATCCTTTTCCCAGGCATTCTCCATTCTGTTCCAGCCTTCGTCCTTGTTATAGTATTCTGACAAGCCGGATTCCCGGTATTTTTCAGGAATAAAATCACTTACCGTGAGCACATCAAAATATTTACTCAAGCGCGGATGATCATTGATTTTGGCACGTAAAACCATGGCCATCTCAATGCTTTTTTCCACCAGCTCAAAACCTTCAAACTGCACCTGCCTTCTGCCGGCATCAAGCGAAGCCAGCATTTGATAGTTAGGGGAAGTAGATGTATGGGTCATATAAGCTTCCATGAAAGTGTTTTCACTCTTTCTGTTAAAATCTTCATCCCAGATGTGGATCATGGAACCCTGGCGGAAACTGCTAAGTGTCTTATGGGTACTTTGGGTAGAATACACCCTTATCTTCACCTTTTCGGGATCAGGCAATTGAGGCAGTTCGCCTTCTTTCAGGTTCTTAATATGATCGGCATATTCTTCCTTATAACTGCTGGTTTTATATTTTTCATACAGCTTGTGGGCTACAAACATTCCTGTGCGCTGCTTATAGTTATAGGTAAATCCTGCAAAGGCAAACCAGGCTTCATCCCAGAGGAATATCATATCCGGTTTTATCGCCAGGATTTCCTGCATCACCTTTTCAACATTATAAACCAGGCCATCAAAAGTGCAGTTGGTAAGCAGAAGCATTTTTACCAGGTTCAGCCTTCCGGCTTTTTTGAGCCGTAATAATTTCTCCTTGATCTGCTCGAGAGGCACCGCACCGTACATTGAATATTCCTGAATGGGATAGGAATCCAGGTAAACGGGGTAAGCCCCTGCCAGTACCAATCCATAGTGGTGTGACTTATGGCAATCCCGATCAATCAGAATCACCTCTCCGGGTTTGACCAGGGCCTGGACTACAATTTTATTGGCTGTGGAGGTGCCGTTGGTTACAAAAAAGGTATGCCGCGAGCCGTAGGCATTGCTGGCCATTTTCTGAGCTTTTTTGAGGGACCCTGTTGGCTGAAGTAATGAATCCAGACCTCCGGTGGTCGAAGATGTTTCCGCCAAAAACATATTACGGCCGTAAAAATTACCGAAATCGTTTATCCACCTCGATTTAAATACGGAATTACCTCTCGATATCGGCATTGCATGAAAGACACCGGTAGGCTTTTTACTGTATTCCTTAAGAGCTGAAAAGAAGGGTGTTTCAAATCTTTCGCCAATGCCCCTTAAAATGGTAAGATGCAGTTCCTGTAAATCTTCCACCCGGTAAAATATCCGTCTGAAACTCTTCAGGGTGCTGTCTTTAAGATTGCTAAGGGCAGTATCGGTAACGTAATATGTATCGAGTTCGGGCCTGAATTTTTTTATCAGCTTCCCCAGGATGGGTCCCAGTTTTCGTTGTGAGGTGGAGGCATGCTCCAGTTTCAGGATGTTCTGAATAAAAGGTTCAATAAGGGGGGTGATCCTTCTGGAATGATAGGGAGGTGCATAACGGATCACTACTGCCTGAATGTTGTAATTGAAATCCAGGGCGATCATGGCATCCTCAAAGGAACGTTGCACTACAATATTATAACAAAACTGATCGCTCGAAGATTGCAGGTCCTTCAGATCATTTCTGAGCTTAGCCTCCTCCTGCTGAGAGATATCTTCCACAATAAGCACTTCAAAGCAGTTCTTCCGGTTCCCCTCGGAGGATTCCCCGTTGTCCGATAACTCAACCCCTTGTTCCTCATCCTCATGATAGTCCGCATTGTTCCTGTACCGATCACTTACCAGTTGTTTGGTTAACTCGGCAATTTTATTGGCCAGAGCCGTATGTTCCTGCCTGTCGAGCATTTCGTTCAGGAGTTTAATACGAATGGTACCGGGAAATGCAAAATAGGTTTCTATCCCCTCCAGGTCGTGAAGCAGGGTCCGAACAACCTCCTTGTATTCTTTTTCTTCAGCCGATGCCCTGTTGGAAGCCACAAGGTTGGTAGATCCGTTTTTCAGCTTATTCCATAATTCAATCCGTAACTGCGCTACGTTATAATGGCGGGTACTGATTATTTTTTTTGCTGCCATAGTTTAATTGTTTGAATGCAGAGCCAGCTTATTCCCTTCGGAATCCATGAATATTGCAAAATAGCCTGACTCTTCATTGATAAGCGTTTTGGGCATCACTATCCTGCCGCCAGCATCCTCTACTCTGGAAAGAATGTTATTCAGATCCTTACCCCCATTTAAGTAGAGTAAAGCTCCGGTATCGCTGGGGGTGGAGCCCGGCCCTGCAACAACGGCCCCTCCAATACCATTTTTTGCCGGAAAGAAAGCCATGGCGTGGTTGCCGTTGTAATTCAGTTCCATATCAATGTTATATATGTGGCTATAGAAAGCCACAGCCTGCTTGAAATTTACGGCCGGTATTTCAAACCAGCTTATGTAATCTTTAAAGGCTTTATTCGCTTTCTGTTTTTTTGAAGGTACTCCACCCATGGCATTAGTTTTTATTTAAAATTCACCAAACCCCTTATAGCCGGTTGGCGCGGCAGGCGGTTCGTATTCATTTTCCTTCTTAATTAATTTTGCCAGGTCATCGAGCCGGTTGGGCTTTATAAGTGGACCCAGGGATTTGAGGTAAGGTAAATTTGCGCCCGGCTGATATATGCTGAACTGTCCTATATGATCACGGAGGCTCTTTAAGGGTTGTCCAAGGCGTAATACACCCAGCTCCCTGCTACGCCTTACACGGTCTATGTTGAGCTCAAGCGGAAAGATCTCTTCATTTCCTTCGGCCTGGTAGATAATCCTGCCATCCGGACCACAAACAATCGATCTTCCATTACCACCTGATTCCAAACCATTGACATCAATAAAATAGCACTGATTAACGGCAGCCATTGCTCGTACTATGGATAATTCTATCTCACGGTCTATGGTACCCGTCATGGTAGGGTGAAGGATTACCTCGGCACCATGCACGGCAAGGGTACGAATGGTTTCAGGGAACCACATATCATAACAGATGGAGAGGCCAAATTTGGCTACACCCGGCACATCAAATACACAGAAATCCGA
>CAZNMG010000178.1:0-4258 GCA_964574075.1 uncultured Owenweeksia sp. | reverse complement strand
CAGATCAGGTTGTCCACCTTGTGGTTTGGGGCAAACATTGCTGCCTCCCAAATCTGGCCTTCCTGCAGTTCGCCATCGCCATGCAGTGAAAATACCAAGTGATCATCACCGTTGAGTTTTTTGCTTAGGGCCGCCCCAATGGCTACAGACATTCCCTGACCCAGTGATCCCGAGGCTACGCGGATTCCAGGAAGCCCCTCATGGGTGGTGGGGGGTCCCTGGAGGCGTGAATTGATTTTCCGGAAGGTAGCCAGTTCTTCAGTTTCAAAATAGCCGCTACGGCTTAGGGCGCTGTAAAAAACCGGGCTGATGTGTCCATTGGAGAGAAAAAAGAGATCCTCGCCCTTGCCATCCATATTAAAAGGATTAGGGTTGTGGCGGAGAATATCAAAGTACAGGGCTACAAAAAATTCGGTGCAGCCCAATGAGCCTCCCGGGTGACCTGATTGAACGGCATGCACCATTCGCACAATATCGCGCCTTACCTGTGAGGCAATTTTTTCCAGTTCCGTAACATCAGCCATTAAAGTAAATTTTGGGTGCAAAAGTAGAAGTTATGGCAGGGGTGGGAAAATTTATGTTAGTAAAAACTTAAAACTCTGATGCTTTTAAGCAGGAGGGTTGGACGGGATGCAAAACCCGTTTTGAAGAAGTATCTTTGCCGCCTCAAAAAATTTGAAGAATGAAGTGCGGAATAGTAGGATTGCCCAATGTAGGAAAATCCACCCTTTTCAATTGTTTGTCAAACGCCAAGGCTCAATCGGCCAACTTTCCCTTTTGCACTATAGAGCCCAATGTGGGTATGGTAACGGTGCCCGATCCACGGCTGTATAAGCTGGAGGAGTTGGTAAAGCCGGAGCGCGTAGTGCCTGCCACGGTGGAGATAGTTGATATTGCCGGTCTTGTAAAAGGGGCCAGCAAGGGCGAAGGACTTGGAAATAAATTTTTGGGAAACATCCGCGAGTGCAATGCCATTATTCATGTGCTGCGCTGCTTTGAGAACGATAACATCACCCACGTTGACGGAAGTGTGAACCCGATCCGCGACAAGGAAACTATTGATTTTGAGCTGCAGCTAAAGGATCTTGAAACACTGGAGAAGCGCCTTGATAAACACCGTAAGGCTGCCAGAACGGGCGTGAAAACGGAGCAGGTACTGGTGGATCTTTTTGAAAGGCTGAAGAAGCACCTCGAAACCGGTAAAAGCGTGCGCTCCTTTGAGCGTAATAAGGATGAGAATGAGGCGGTTGAGGAGAGCCAGTTTTTGACGGACAAGCCGATTCTGTATCTCTGTAATGTGGATGAAAATTCAGCAAAGGAGGGCAACGAGTGGGTGGCAAAAGTAAAGGATGCGGTGAAGGATGAAGATGCGGAGGCCATTTACCTCGCTGTGGCTACCGAAGCCGATATTGCTGAACTGGAGACTTACGAGGAGCGCCAGATGTTTCTGGAAGACCTCGGCCTTGAGGAGCCGGGGATAAACAAGGTGATCCGGGCAGCTTATCATCTCCTGAACCTGCAGACGTACTTTACGGCCGGGGTAAAGGAAGTCCGCGCGTGGACCATTGACAAGGGTTTTACCGCCCCCCAGGCTGCAGGAGTGATTCACACCGACTTCGAAAAAGGGTTTATCCGTGCGGAGGTGATCTCGTATGACAACTATGTGCACTTTGGCTCCGAAGCTGCTGCACGTGATGCCGGCAAGCTGGCTGTGGAAGGCAAGGAATATGTAGTGTCAGATGGCGATGTGATGCATTTCAGGTTTAATGTGTGAGGCTAGTAGAGAGTATATAGTAGATAGCATTGAGAAGGGGCGGTTGGCAGGAACTCTTAGCCCGAATCATATCCAAATCACGTTCAAAACCTGTGTATAAATGGCTTGCCCTGATCCTAAAGGCAGAGGCCATATTTTCTAATTTTAGCCGTTTGCTTATTGGAACCTAAAAATTATGGCTGAGACAAATTATACCGAAGAAAATATTCGCTCGCTTGACTGGAAGGAGCACATCCGGCTGAGGCCGGGTATGTACATCGGAAAGTTAGGTGACGGTAGTTCCTTTGATGATGGTATTTATATTCTGCTGAAAGAGGTCATTGACAATTCGGTGGACGAATTTGTGATGGGATCCGGAAAAACCATTGAAGTTGCCATTAAAGAGGGAACAGTGACCGTACGTGATTACGGCCGCGGCATTCCTTTGGGCAAGGTGGTGGATTGCGTTTCGAAAATAAACACCGGGGCCAAGTACGACTCGAAGGCATTTAAAAAGTCTGTGGGATTGAATGGGGTGGGTACCAAGGCAGTGAATGCCCTGTCTGACCATTTCACCGTACAGTCTGTGCGTGACGGGCAAACCAAAGTGGTTACTTTTGAAAAAGGCGAACTTATTGAGGATGAGGAGGTAAAGGAAAGCAGCCTCCGTAAAGGGACCCGGATTTCCTTTGTGCCTGATGCTTCTATTTTCAAGCACTACCGTTTTATGAACGAGTATGTGGAGAAAATGCTGTGGACCTACGCCTATCTCAATCCGGGACTCACCATACTTTTCAACGGTCAAAAAATATTTTCAGAAAACGGGTTGAAGGATCTTCTGGAGCACAACCTTGATGGACCTGTGCTGCACGATATTATTCACCTCAGGGGCGATGACATAGAAGTAGCTATTACCCACAGCGAAAAGAGCCAGAGCGAGCAGTACTATTCTTTTGTGAATGGGCAGCACACCACTCAGGGTGGTACCCACCAGTCGGCTTTCAGGGAAGCTTTGGTAAAAACTCTTCGGGAATTTTACAACAAGAATTTTGATACGGCTGATGTGCGCCAATCAGTGGTTGCAGCGGTTAGTATTAAAGTGATAGAGCCGGTTTTTGAATCACAGACAAAGACAAAGCTGGGCTCCTCGGATATGGGACCCGATCTTCCTACGGTGCGTACTTTTATAAATGACTTTGTAAAAACCCAGCTCGACAATTTCCTTCACAAAAATGAGGCAGTCGCCCATGTGATCCTGAAAAAAATATTGCGCGCAGAAAAGGAGCGGAAGGAACTGAGCGGTATTAAAAAGCTTGCCCGTGACCGCGCTAAGAAGGCCAGCCTTCACAACCGTAAATTACGTGATTGCCGCGTACATTACAGTGATCAGAAGGATGAGCGGAGACTGGATACCACCTTGTTTATTACGGAGGGAGATTCAGCTTCGGGTTCTATCACCAAATCAAGAGACGTAAATACCCAGGCGGTGTTCAGCCTTAAAGGTAAACCCCTTAACTGCTATAACCTCACCAAAAAGGTGGTGTACGAAAATGAGGAATTTAACCTCCTTCAGGCTGCTCTCAACATAGAAGACGGGTTGGAAGAGCTTCGTTACAACAATGTAGTGGTTGCCACTGATGCAGATGTGGATGGCATGCACATTCGTTTGTTGCTGATCACCTTCTTCCTGCAATTCTTCCCAGAGCTGGTGAAGGAGGGACATCTTTACATTTTGCAGACCCCACTATTCAGGGTGCGCAACAAAAAAGAAACCTATTACTGCTACAGCGAAGACGAGCGCAGGGCAGCCTTGCTGAAATTAGGAGCCCGTGCAGAGATCACCCGCTTTAAGGGTCTGGGTGAGATTTCGCCAGATGAGTTTAAGTTCTTTATTGGGGAAGATATTCGGCTTGAGCCTGTAATGCTCAGCAAGGACTCCACTATTGATCAGTTGCTCGAGTTCTACATGGGCAAAAACACCCCAGAGCGGCAGAAATTCATCATTGAAAGACTGCGTGTGGAAAAAGATGTGGTGGAAGAAAATAATAAGCCGGAAAGTAAAGAAGAGGAAGAAGAAGAGGTCATCACGGCATGAGAATCAATTCGTCAAGAGGCAGCCGCATATTGCAGTTCATATACCTGATCTGCATTTCTGTGATCTTCTTTGATATCCTGATCCTTAACATTGACGGATCCTGGGGCAGTTTTGTAAAAATTTCCCCCTTTGCCCTGTTGGTGGTTCTTTTTATCATTTATCGTGGCCTTCCCCAGTTTTTGTATGATAGTGATGGTGAGGTTTTGAACTTTACCGCCAGGGAGCCCAACTTCAGCTTTTTCGGACAGCGCTTTGTAGAGCATATAGAGTTTCCAAAGCGGAAGCTGGAGGGCTATAATATTGCCAGGTATCCCTTTAAGCGGAAGCTTACGGTGTACATAAGAAGCAAAGAACACGGGGTGAGAAAGCGCAGTTTGAGCATAAGCTATCTGCGGCCGCGGGAGGTGAGA
>CAZNMG010000177.1:0-5082 GCA_964574075.1 uncultured Owenweeksia sp. | reverse complement strand
GCCACAGCCTTATCATATTGCTCCAGCTGCAGATAGGTGGCCGCAATTTCAAACTGGGCCTCTTCTGTGTATGGAGATTTGGGATATTTCTCCGTTAGCTGCTTTAGTTCCACAATCTTTGCCTCGCGCTTTCCGGCTAATCCCAGGCATACCGACCTTTGAAAAAGGGCATAATCAGCCTCATTAGTACCGGTTTTTAATGCGCTGTCATAAAAATCAGCTGCCACCAGGTAACCTCCGGTAAGCAAATAGCTATCTGCCAGGCGGAGGTATGCATCGGCCAGACGTGGATTCCCCTTCTCAGCATTCCGCGTAAACTTGCGAAACTCACTGGCCGCATTCTGAAAATCAAACTTTTTATAATGGCAATAACCGGTTTGATAAAGTGAGGTATTGTATTCACTCATGTTGAAAGCGCCAGTGGACTGCCGAAAGGTTTCAAACTCCTCCAGTGCTTTATCATACTCACCAAGGCGATAGTAGGTTTCTCCCATCCAATAGTGGGAAAGAGCCCTAATGGTGGGGTCGAGATTATACTGCAAAGACTCTTTATAGCGATCAAGGGCAGCCGCATATTTCAGTGCATTGAAGAGTTCGTTTGCCCGGTAAAAGGCAATTTTTTGATAAGCTCCCTGCATACCGGCCGATTGTAGCCCCGTGCGCTCTATGGCCTGCAAAGCACGGTCATAATCCCTGGTAGTGATATACAAATTGGCCAGATATGTATTCACCTCCTTCTGATGCGGAGAATCGGGGAATTCATTTAAAAATTGGTTCAGCGTAGTGATGGCATCCTGGTAAGGATCCGAAAACTCATAAGCCAGCTTGGCGTAATTAAAAAAGGCATCCTCGCGAATGGTAGCCGAAGCATTAATTTCAGATGCCGCCTTAAAGGCCGTCATGGCTTTCTGCTTATCATCTGTTTTGAGATAGCTGTCACCGAGGTGGTAATAGGCATTTTGCTGTAGGGCATCATCTCCCGAGCCGGCCACTATTTTATTAAACGAGTTTATAGCCTCGGCATAGCGCTGCAGTTTGTACAGGGAATAGCCAAGCTGAAAATGATCCCGCTGCCGCATCCGGCCTCCTTTCTCCATATACAGCTCAAGGTATTTTACCGAATTGGTGTAATCCCCTTTGGTGTAAAAGGCATCACCCATAAGCTTGGCAATTTCGGGAGCTCGGGAGGGGGTGGCGTTCTCAATAAGCTCCTCTCCAACCTCGAGCAGTTTATCATAATCATTGAGTTCGTAGTAAATGTGAGCCAGGTAATAGGGAACCAGGGGGCCAAAAGCTTCATCACCCTGAAGGGGAAGGAAGTTGCTCAATGCCTCGGTGTAGTTACTGTCGGTATACAAAAGGTGGGCATAGTAGTAGCGGGCCGAGTGCGAATATTGCGATTCCTTATCCTTCAGCTCAAAAAAGAGTGGTTTGGCCTCGTCAGCACGGTCCGAACTCAGCAGGGCATACCCCTTCTTAAAATAGTATTCGTCCATTTTGGCTTCGGCCAGCCTGAAGCGGTCTACTTTATCATAATACTCAGCTGCTTCGCGATAACTCTTCAAATTAAAGCGATAGTTGGCGTACTCAAAGAAAAGGCGGTTGGTAAGCGGATTTAGCTTATAGGTTTCTGCAAAATTATTGACGCGCATATCCGCATCGCCATTATACAGCTTCATGGCACTCAGGGCGGCATAATAAGCAGCGGAAGCCCGGGTTTCGCGGTCATTGGAAAAGTCATTGCGCACAACCTTATCAAAGAGGCGCTGCGCATTGCCATACTGCCCTTGTTGATAAAGCTCGAGGGCACGGTTGTAATCAAGGCCTGCCTCACCACTCAAAGGTGCCAACTGAGCATTGGAGATATCGCTGAAGAAAAAACATAAAAAACTGAGCCCCAACGTCATGCACTTATGCTGCCACATATGCTTCACTTGTATTTTAAAAGGATTTAAAAGTAGAGTTTTCTACAAGGGCCGTGGGTTATCGTGGGGATGTTTTATCAACGCGGACTGTTGATTAATATTTGCATAACAATGTAAACCTTCACCTTTCAAAACGCTTACATCCGATCCTCTGCTCTTATCAGCAAAACCGTTTTCCCTTGGAGAAGAGCAGAGTCAAAAAACCATGCACTTTTCAACAATCGTTCTTCACTTCCCCACATTTCCATTAGTTTTGGAGCGATTTCCTTATTTCCTTAAATCCTATGAGCGAAAAGCCTATCATTCAACTATCAGACGTTGCTATTTTTCAAAAGGAGCATCTGGTTCTTTCAGATGTTGATTTTGAATTGAACAACGGGGAATTCGTTTACCTGATCGGTGCCACGGGTAGTGGAAAATCAAGCTTATTGAAAACCCTTTACGGGGACCTACCCCTCAAAACAGGGATGGGAAATGTGTGCGGCTACGACCTTCGCAAGTTGAAGGATAAGGAAATCCCATACCTCCGCAGAAAAATGGGGATCGTATTCCAGGATTTTCAGCTGCTTACCGACCGGAGTGTATCCGATAATCTTCTTTTTGTACTAAAAGCTACGGGCTGGACTGATAAAAAGAAGATGGAACGGAAAATCAATAATGTATTGGAAAAAGTAGGGATGGCGACCAAGGGGTTTAAAATGCCTTACGAACTTTCGGGAGGTGAACAGCAGCGGGTGGCGATTGCCCGTGCACTGCTAAATGACCCTGAACTGATCCTGGCAGATGAACCTACCGGAAACCTCGACCCTGGCACTTCAGAAGAGATCATGATTTTGATGAAGGATATCAGCCAGACGGGCCGTGCCATCCTTATGGCAACACACGACTATTCGCTTATACTGAAGTTTCCGAGCAAGACCCTGAAGTGCGAGGATGGAAAGGTATTTATGGCTGTACAAAGCAGTTTATAAAAGGATTCCCCCAGCCAATTTAACCGTTACTGTAACCGAAGATTGATATATCGATCGTCATTAAACTGGGTACTGCCGCATACGCCACATACCTGTTTTCCTTCAAATTTTACAAAGCTTAGCTCATAAACCTTTACACAGTCATTGTTGTAGATCAGCGATTTGTACTCAATATCATAGCTTGTAGTTGAATCCACCTGCAGGGTAATATTGCCCAGGGCGTCTTCGGCCACCGGAAATTTCAACCTGATGGCTTTGTGCCCTGCTACCGGCTCGGCCATCAGCTCCCCTTCCAGGTCGTGAATGAAAACTGCATCCTCAGGGTCATATTCCGCAGAATCACCAAACCATAGATTGTCGCCTTCTGCATCAAAAAACCTTACAAGTTGATCGGGATTACCGCTATCGCTCACACTACTGCAATCGCGGCAGGAGGTAAAATACATCAGGGGAAGAGCAAGTAAAATGTTTCGGAATATTTTCATTACAACAGATTTATTTCACAAAATTAGCACTATCAAAACTGGTACAACTGCCCTAACTAATGGCGGTACCGCAAATTTATTGCCCCGTGAGCAAATTGAGCATCAGTATCCCCGTGTATAATCAGAATATTACCAAACTCGCCAGCATCTTGCTGGAGGAAATAAAAGACACCGGAGCCTCCGTAGAACTGGTAGTGATGGATGATGGTTCTGATGAGGATACAAAAAAGAACAATCGTTGGTTGAAGGATTCGGAAAATGTTCAATACCGGGAGCTGGAAAAAAATGTAGGCCGTGCGGCTATTCGCAACAAACTTGCCGGGGTTGCTAAGGGCACCCACCTCCTTTTTCTTGATGACGACAGTGAAATTTCCCAATCGGGTTTTATTGCAAATTATCTCCGGTTTACCCAGCAAAAAACGGTTATATGCGGGGGGAGAAATTATCCATCAGAATTGCCCGGACGGGATTACACCCTGCACTGGCACTACGGACGCAAAAAGGAAAGCCGCCCGGCCAGGCAGCGCAACCTGAATCCACACGATTCATTTCACAGTAATAATTTTCTCATTCCCAAAGCGCTGCTGAAGAAAATCCCTTTTGATGAATCCCTCACGCAATACGGCCATGAAGACACTTTGCTCGGATACCATCTTCGGTCGCAAAACGCAGAGGTAGCGCATATCGATAACCCGGTAATACATGCACACCTTGAAAGCAATAAGGAATTTTTAGAAAAAACGCAGCTCGCGCTTCAAAATCTCAAGTTACTGTATGAACGCCAGGATGTAGGTTTTAATAATTCTGTAAAAATGCTACGCGGCTACCAGAAGCTTAAAAACCTCGGCCTTCTCAAGCCTATGCATAAACTTTTCAAGCGAAAGCGAAAAAGCTGGGAGGCTCATCTGCTGAATTCTGAAAACCCCTCCATGCTCATCTTTAACCAGTATAAACTGGGATACCTGGCGAGTCTCAGGTAAACTGCTCGAAAAGCTGCACCCATACCTTCTGCTCCTTCTCCCAGTTGTTTTCCTCGGCTGCACGCTTCAAATTTTCAGTATACGTTCCCTTTCCTTTTTTCCGTACTTCTTCAATGCTGGCAGCAATAGTGGAAGGGTGATGATCAGAACAAACCTCGCCAATCCAGTACTCTTCCACCAAAGTTTTTACCTCTACTACTGACGACACCACCACGGGCAGGCCGCACTTTATATAGTCAAAGAGTTTATTGGGAAGGCTGAAGCGGTAATTCAGGCTGTCCGGTTTGTCGAGCGAAAGTCCGCAATCCGCATTCAAAGTATATTGAAGCATTTTAAGGTAAGGTTGCCTGGGCTTAAAGATCACCCTGTTCAGAAGCCCGAGTTCTTCCGTAAGTCTTTTTAATCCCGTCACGGCATCGCCATCACCAACAATCAAAAGGATTACCTCGTCAGGCAAAAGCTTTAAAGCCTGCAGGGCCTCATCCATACCACGGTCCACATTAATGCCGGCACCCTGGTTTATCAGGATGTACTTTCCTTCAGGTAACCCAAGTTCATCACGGGATTTCAGGGTTTCCGGCAAACTGCTATCCGAGATATTGCGCACCACCTTCACTTCAGTGGAATACTGCTGGCGATACAGTGTGGCGATGCTTTCATTTACAGTTACCACATGCTTAAGATGAGGAAAAATGGATCTTTCAATAAAAGTCCAGATCGC
>CAZNMG010000176.1:0-8996 GCA_964574075.1 uncultured Owenweeksia sp. | reverse complement strand
AATATCAATGAATTAAGGGACAGGAACCTTCGTCTCATCAACCCGGAGTTTGCACCGGTCTGGGATAATCAGGGATGAATAAACTGCCGCGCCCTTATTATCAGTCTAATGATGTGGTTCGCCTCGCCAGGGATCTTATTGGCAAGAAACTCTGCACCAATACAGATGGACATTTCACCAGCGGGATAATTACCGAAACTGAAGCTTATCACCGTGATGAACGCGCCTGCCACGCTTATTTGGACAGGCGCACCAAACGCACTGAGGTGATGTTCAAACCGGGCGGGCTATCCTATGTCTATCTCTGCTATGGTATTCACCACCTCTTCAATATCATTACCGGGGGGAAAGATGAGGTTCAGGCTGTGCTTATAAGAGCTATAGAACCCGTGGATGGAGTAGAAACTATGCTTAGCCGGAGAAACCGGGAGAGCCTGAGCACAATCATCTCCTCGGGGCCCGGCACGCTAACTCAGGCCCTCGGCATTACCACAACCAATAACGGTCTTTCACTTGAGGGTGATGAGATCTGGCTTGAAGAGGGCGAAACGGTTTCTGAAAATGATATCCAGGCAAGTACCCGCATCGGGGTGAAATATGCCGGTGAGGATGCACTACTACCGTGGCGGTTCTATCTCAAGACCAGTGATTACGTCAGCAGGCGCTGAGTTTACCTGAAGAGTCCTTCTAAAACATCACCTACAAAATACGCCAGAGAGGCTGCCGCACCTCCCAAAAAAAGGGTTTCTGACACGCTGCGCCAGATCTTCGTTTGATTGACGAGGGCCTTCAAAACACCTATAATCGCAAATGTAACCCCCGTCAGAATGGAAGAATAAAGGAAGAGGTCGGAGTCGAGGATGAGAAAATAATCCAATACGTAAACCAACAAAGGAATAAATCCAAAGAAAAGAAAGCTGAGGAAGGTAACCCCTCCCATCGCCAAGGGTGATTTGGTTTCCTCGGACATCTCGAGTTCCTCTTTCATCATTACATCCACCCAGCGATCACGATCTTTTGTAATTACAGCCACAATATCTTCCAACAGTTCCCCCTCAAATCCTTTTTCCTGGTAAATTTCACGTATCTCCTGACGCTCTTTCTCCGGAAGATGATCCACCTCCCAATACTCTTCAGCCTTATGTTTCTCATATTTCTCCTTCTCGCTTTTTGTAGATAGATAGCTACCCACCGACATGGCAAAACCATCGGCAATGAGATTGGCAAAACCCAGAATTATTACCACGGCACTATCCAGGCCAGCCCCGGCTGCTCCGGCTACCACGGCAAAGGTGGTAACGCTGCCATCAATACCTCCGTAAACAAACTCGCCAATGTAATCCTGGAACCGGTTTATCAAGGGATATTTGCTTCCATGAATCCGAGATTCGTGCCGGTATGGGTGCTTGTGCATATAAGGGGTGATTTATGAGGTAATCCGGAAAGTGGCTCCCTTCGTTAAATATGAAATTTAATACCCTGTGCCAGTGGTAGTTCGGTGGAGTAGTTGATGGTGTTGGTTTGCCTGCGCATATAGGCTTTCCATGCGTCAGAGCCACTCTCACGGCCACCACCTGTTTCCTTCTCTCCTCCAAAAGCACCTCCTATTTCGGCCCCGCTGGTACCGATATTTACATTGGCAATGCCGCAATCGCTGCCTTCCGCTGAGAGGAATCTTTCCGCCTCTCGCAGGTTGTTGGTCATAATAGCTGACGACAAACCCTGGGGCACATCGTTTTGCAGGTGAAGGGCCTCATCAAGATCCTTGTATTTCATCAGGTATAAAATAGGAGCAAAGGTTTCGGTGCGCACAATTTCGTATTCGGCCTCCACTTCGGCAATGCAAGGCTTCACATAACAGCCGCTGCTGTATTTATCTCCATCCAGCACTCCCCCTTCCACGAGCATTCTTCCACCTTGCTTAACTATCTGAGTAAGGGCATTTTCATAGGTGGCCACAGCATCCTTGTCAATCAGGGGGCCTACGTGATTATTTGTATCCAGAGGATCCCCGATACGTAGCTGGCCGTATGCCTGCTTTAGCTTTTCCCGTACCTCGTCATAAATCTTTTCGTGTACGATAAGCCTGCGTGTAGAGGTACATCTTTGGCCGGCCGTACCTACTGCACCAAATACAGCTCCTACAAGTGTGGCATTGAGGTCAGCGTGCTCACTGATGATAATGGCGTTATTGCCTCCCAGTTCCAGGAGTGATTTGCCAAGTCTGCGGGCTACCGCAATACCCACCTGCTGTCCCATACGCGTGGAGCCTGTTGCTGATACAAGTGGAATGCGGTGATCATTGCTCATAAACTCGCCCACTTCACGGCCTCCGTTTATCAGGCAACTGATGCCCTCAGGCAGATCATTCTCCTTTAATACATCGCTGATAATCTTTTGGCAGGCAATCCCCGTAAGTGGAGTTTTCTCGGAAGGTTTCCAAACGCAGACATCACCACATACCCACGCAATAGCGGTATTCCAGCTCCACACGGCTACGGGAAAGTTAAAAGCGGAAATTATTCCTACTATACCCAATGGATGCCACTGCTCGTACATACGGTGCAGGGGCCTTTCGGAATGCATAGTAAGACCATAGAGCTGGCGACTGAGACCTACGGCAAAATCGCAGATGTCGATCATCTCCTGCACTTCTCCCCAGCCTTCCTGCAGCGATTTACCCATTTCATAGGAAACCAGCTTGCCTAGCGCGTCCTTCTTTTCACGAAGGCGGTCTCCCATTTGGCGCACAATCTCACCACGTTGCGGAGCGGGAACTAGCCGCCAGGATTTAAAGGCTTCCTGGGCAGAAGCAATGACCTTGTCATATTCCTCGCGGCCCGTAGAGGTAACCTTTGCTATTAACTGACCATCAACAGGTGAACGCGACTCTATTTCCTCACCTCCTTTGAAGGTGTTTTGTCCGGTGCTGCTGCCATCATTTACTTCAGCTATTCCTAAGTCCTTAAGTATGACCTGGATATTAAAATTACTCATCTTGTAGGTTTTCGGGCGAAGTTAAAGGTTTTGATTCTGGACAAAAAGAAACCCATCCTGCAGTATGGAAAAAGACTTACACCGCTCTCTGATGACCCCAGGGGATATACTTCAGAGTTTTAAACGACAGCCCCTTTATTGAATTCAATTTCCCTGAGGAAACATAAAAATGATACGCGGTGTCCCTGATCCCTGAAAGGATAAGGAAGGCTTTTACAACAAGTACCTTATGGATTTCTAACCTCCACTAGGAATGACAGGGGTTACAGGCTCACTCAAACAGCCGCATCACATCATTGCCATTGGCCAGCAGGATAAGGGCCAGTAAAATAACGAAGCCCACGATCTGTGCATATTCCAGCACCTTTTCATTAGGCTTCCGGCCGGTGATCATTTCCCCAAGTACAAAAACCACATGGCCTCCATCGAGGGCAGGTATGGGAAGAATGTTGAGAAAGGCAAGCATGATGCTCAAAAAGGCAGTGAAGGCCCAGAACCGTTCCCAGTTCCATTCCGTGTCGAACTGGTCCGCTATCATCAGGAAGCCCCCAACTTCCTTGTAGGCTTCAGTTTCGGGATTGAAAATAAGCCTGAACTGGCGGATATAGTCACCAAGTACGGAGCCCGCTTTTTTAATGCCAGCGGGGAAAGCTTCCAAAAAACTGTAGGTTTTGGTTTCAAACTCTATAAATTCGGAGGGCGGTAGGGCGAAGACGCCAATTTTTCCGCTTTCGGGCACTTGCATTTCAAGTTCCATGGGCGTACCATCCCGATAAATATTGAGCGTCATGTTCTCACCTGCGTACTCCGGTATGGCCTCCAGGTATTGATCAAAGTAGATCATGGTGTTGCCATTAATCCCCACAATGCTGTCGCCTTCCGTCAGTCCCGCTTGTTGGGCTGCCGAGGTATCAGTAAAACCACCTACCACATAAGGTATCCGCAGGCCCACCAGGGTGCTTTGGGACTTTATCAGGTCGCGCTTGTCTTTTTCAGTGATGTTAACTTCCCGGATTTCACCATTGCGCTCAAGTGTGATGCGGCCTCCATCTCCCAAAAGTATCTCAAGGGGAATTTGCGAAAAGCGTTCAATTTCGGTTCCGTCCACGGCAATAATGCGGTCGCCATTCTGCAGACCTATTGCCTGGGCGGTGCTGTCGGCTACAATCCCATACCTGGCATTCTCCACGGGAAGGAATTCTTCCCCATAATACATCATCATTCCCGCATAAATGATGATAGCGAGAATAACATTTACAGTAACGCCACCAATCATTATAATAAGGCGCTGCCAGGCTGGTTTGGAGCGAAATTCCCACGGCTGCGGGGGCTTTTTCATTTGCTCCTTATCCATGCTCTCGTCTATCATTCCGCTGATCTTCACATACCCACCAAGGGGTAGCCAGCCCACACCATACTCGGTGCCGCCTATTTTCTTCTTCACCAATGAAAACCATGGATCAAAAAAGAGGTAAAATTTCTCCACCCGCGTTTTAAAGATCTTGGCCGGAATGAAGTGACCCATTTCGTGAAGGATAATAAGGAGGGAAAGGCTCAGGATAAACTGAGAAGCTTGTATAAGAATGTCCATTATGTTTCTAGTTCTCTTGCGTTTACAATAACGCGCGCTGCTGCGAATATTTTTGAGCTGGCAAATTTAGGTATATTCCCCTCACTGGGTGAGATAATATTTCTGAACCAGCTTCTTAGCTTCTTCACGCACGGTTTGGTCGGAATCGTTTTCTGCCAGACTGATAAGGGTATCCTTCAGCTTTTGCCGGGCCGGTACATTGAGGTCGTGGGCATTTTTAAGTGCCTCAAGCCGGAGAGCGGCATCGTCATCATCCATAGCAATACCGAGCACCGTGGAAAAAAGGTTGGGGTTTTTAGTTTTAAAAAGCCGAAGGAGCGCTTCCTGCCGCGCTTCAGGCGTATTGGCATTTGAAAGGAGGTACAGGCTGTAGGTTTCCGGTTTATTATCTTCCACCGTACCGGGAAAGTATTCGCCAAAATCAACATCAACATATTGGGGTGCCTGGGGGGTCTCTATTTTTAGAGCCCCTTCGGGCTCATTGAGAAAGTGATAGGACCGTAAAGTGTCTGACCGCGTAATAACAGTCACTCTTGAAGGAATAGCGTAGAGGGGCGCTGTAACAGTGTCTTGCCTGTAAATGATGTGCTGGGCCCCATCTGCCGAAATATACCGGTAAGAAAGCGAGACAGAGGGAAACTCCAGACTTTCCACCATAGGTTCCAGTAAAGCAGTATCCAGAATAGCAGTGTTGAAGTTCTTTCTAAAACCTGAGGCCTGGAGCCATTGTTCCAATCTCATACTGGTAGTGATCTCCTGATGCTCCCGTGAAAGCGAGCGAAGTTTCTGCCATTTACTTTCAACCAGTTCGTTTCTCCAGCTTTGGTCACCCTGAGTTGTGTAATATCCAAAAAGCACTTGAGAGGCTTCCGCGGTGTCGAAATCATTAAAGAGCAACAGTGCAGCTTTTTCGAGGTTAAATTGTTCAGTGGAAGCCAGTGACGCAACATCTTTTTCAGTGAGGTAAAATCCTCCCATAGTCAGGTCCGAAAGGCTGTCGATATAAACCACCACGCTATCTGTCGCTGCCTTTTGTAAATAGGTTAATAGGGGAGTTAGTCGCGGCCGTATGGTTTCTGCACGCAGCTTGTTTTGGTCGAGCGGGGTAAAATCCAGTTCTCCGGCCAGATCTTCTGGTTCCGAAGCTTCAAACTGGCCAATCACCAGGTAAAATTGCTCGGGTGATATGGGTGTGGAACTATCCCAGAAGTGGCTGAAAGTACCGTCCTGATTATCGGTAATAAAATTCAGGATTCCGCGGGCATGGCTGTTTTGGCCAGTGGGAACGGTAATATTAAGAGCGAGATTGCTGGCGTCACCGGCACGGGCAGGGTAAAAAGAACCCGCTCTGCCCAGGTTGACGGACTCCTCCAGGTTGAAAGGATTGAAGGCTATAAAGGCATCCGATTGCTGCACCGATGGCTCCTGAGGCACTATATCATACACGAAATGAAGTGAAAGAGGGTTGTTCACAGCCTGTCCTTTTACCACCACCCACAGGGAATCCCCGGTTTGAAAAAATGGAAGCTCTTGTTTTAACCGGCCTTCGGATATTTTTATAGTATTAACGATCAGGGAATTAACGGTAAAAAGTATGCTGTCGGCATCTTCAGGTATTCTTACTCTAGTATGGGCGGTGGCAGGAATGGAAACCAATACGTTTGGCTCGGTGAACCATAAAGAAAGCTCCACCCTGAGCATATCGACAGGCTGGCAAAGTGCTGTGCTGAGCCAGCACGTACCGATTATAAAAAAGAGCCATCTTTGCATCACACGAACATTAATTGAGCGCCAAAAGTAAAATTTAAGCGGCCATGTACAGGATAAGGATTGGGGAAAAGGAATTTGAACTTACGCCCGATAAGGAAAACAGCACCAGCGGTACCATTGACGGAGCTCCGTATGAACTGGATCTGCGGCAGGAGCGGGGAGGCTTCCACGTCATAAGAAACAATAAAAGTTACCACGTAAGTGTTGCAAAGGTTGACTATCAGGAGAAAACCTTTACCCTGATGGTTAATTCCCATGAATATAAACTGGAGGCTAAAGACAGGTTTGATGTATTGCTCCACGAGCTTGGAATGGAAGACCTGGCCGGAAGTGCAATTAATGACCTTAAAGCACCTATGCCGGGCATGGTGCTGGAAGTAAAAACGGCTGCTGGTGAAACCGTGAAAAAAGGCGACCCTTTGGTTGTTCTGGAGGCTATGAAAATGGAGAATGTATTGAAGGCCGAAAGCGATGCCCGGGTGAAATCAGTAAATGTGAAAAAAGGGCAGGCAGTAGAAAAAAACCTGGTACTGGTTGAGTTCGAGTCCTAGGGGTGTGCCACGGCAAAGCTGCCGGAGGTTGGTCCCAGTTCAAGAACGGAGCCGTTGGTGCTTTTGAGAACAGCCTCGGTTTTGAAGGTAAATTTGCGAGTAGGCATTCCGTCCTCATTGTTTTTATAGGGGACTGAGGAAAGCATTTCAAATTCCCCGATCACATCCGGATAATAGGTGCTGTAGGCCTTACCTGCACCATCGTAATAGATCACTTCGACTGTAGCCAGCTGCCGGGGGTCAAAAGTTCGCTCCTTTTCTTTGGTATAGGTAAAATCGGTAATGCAGTTATTTGCAAAATTCGCCCCCACCGTACGTGTGATTATTTTTTTACACCCACTTTCAAAGGTGACTTCAGCCGTAATTTTATGCGGCTCACCCGTAAGACCAAGAGGAATAATGTTGAATAAACTATCAGGAATGACTGCATTTCCGTTGTGGAACCATTTCACATCCTCGATGATGCCATTTCGGCTCTGCAGCGAAAGCTGCACCTGGAAATTAGCCAATATCAAAATATCGAAGGTGGCATCACAGTCTTCTGCAATATTGATATAATGTTTTACCCGCGAAGTGCAGTTATAAATGCCGGTGGTTTCCAGCAGCACGGGATAAACAGGGTTGGCCTGCGCGCTAATAGCTTTTTCCACGGATAAGCTGTGGGAGTAGGTACCATCGGGAAAAATCCACTTCAGTTTTTCATATTGATTCAGCGAATCACAGAATAGTGAAATAATGTAACGGTCGTCATTAATCATGAATCCACTGGCATCTCTAAGAGCCACCGAACCCGCTTCAAAGTTTTCATTAACATTGAACTGACTCAGCGTAGCAATGCTCTCCTTGCTGCGGATTATTATTTCAAAGGCGTTTTTGTAGGGGGTCCCTTCAGGGGCCAGGTGGCCTTTCATTTCCACTACACTGTCTTCAAACGAATAGGAGGTTTCCAGGTAGTAATCCTCTTCACCGGCCTTAAAATCAAAAGGCACACCGGAGATTGAGCCACTCACCTGAAACTCATAATCCTCCGAATAGCTGGTGGCATCGGGAATCTCCTTCTTACACGCCCAGGTGAGCGCAACCAATAATGCAGGTAGCAGTATTTTTTTCATCTTAAAGTATCCGGTATCGAATTACGATCCGGGAGTTGAGGTTTTGATGTTCTTTGCGGTATTCGGGGCTTACATCCCGGGTAATGTCGGTGATGCCTCTTCTTACCTGCAGGCCAAAAGATAAAAACGGGCTCAGGTGATAGTTATAAAACAGGTCAAAGCCATAGTCATCTTCATTAAACCGGTCGTTAAAGTCTCCTGAGGTTTCACGTTGCACCTCAGCTTCTTTTTTGGTATGGAGGAGGGTAGTTTCCACACTTTGTGAGATATGGAGCAGCCGTGCAAAATATCCTCCGGCACCTATCTCATGTCTCTTATTGATTTTGTAGGAAAGGTGCAGCGGAACAGAAATATAACCGAGGCGGCTGATTTCATCTCTCACTTCTACTTTTTCCATTCCAAAGCCGTAAAAGGTGCTATCGGAGTACTGGGCAATTCCAACATCGTTTTGAACGGAATACTCAACACCTGTTTTTAGAAGCAGGTTTGGCGTAATACGGTATTGATAGCCTAATCCTGCGAACCACCCCACGCCTGGTGCTGCACTATTGTGCGAATTACTCATTTCGCTGCCTCCGATAACGGAAAATTCGTGCTGTCTTTCAAACTTTGAAAAACCTTCAGGCGTAAAGTTTGGAGGGCTTTGGTGACTTATGATCTGACCACTGCCCGGGGTCTCACCAGGCGACTTGGGTTTAAGCCATACGTAGGATTCCTCCGCGTGGCTCTTGGCGCTATTTGTTTCGGTAACAATGGGAGCTTCATAAGCTGCTGCCAAATCCTCTCCGCTGGATTGCGGGTGATCAGGTATGCCGGCATCAGCTATGACAGGGGGGCTGCTATTCGAATTTTCCTGGGGCGAGGCCTGAGCTATATTGTCAGCTGTAGGGGATGCTTCTTCGGTGGGAGTTTCATTTGCACCTGATCGTAAACGTTGATCAGGGTTTTCTGCCGGGGTGGATACGATTTCAGCAG
>CAZNMG010000175.1:0-6874 GCA_964574075.1 uncultured Owenweeksia sp. | reverse complement strand
AAGCATCTTTTCGATCTTGGCGGGAATGGCGTCCAACTCATTGAGCAGCTGGTAATAAAAGGATTGCTTCAATAATCCTTTCTCATGAGCAATAAAGGTAGCCATAAGTGAAAGCACAGCTACCTGAGCAGTGAAAGCCTTTGTGGAAGCCACACCAATTTCAGGCCCGGCATGGGTATACGCCCCCGCATGCGTCTCACGGGCTATGGAAGACCCTACCACATTGCAGACACCAAAAATGGTGGCACCTTTTTCCTTCGCAAGCTTTATTGCAGCCAGAGTATCGGCCGTTTCGCCTGATTGACTGATGGCAATCACCACGTCTTTCTCGGTTATTACCGGATTCCGGTAACGGAATTCAGAAGCATATTCCACCTCAACGGGTACCCGGGCAAGATCTTCAAAAATATATTCGGCCACCAGGCCGGCATGCCAGGAGGTGCCACAACCGATTATTATTATACGATCGGCATTCAGGATTTTTTCCTTGTATTCAAAAACACCACCCATCTGTATCAAGCCCTGCTGGGGAAGCAGACGACCGCGCAGCGTATCACGAATGGATTTCGGCTGTTCATAGATCTCCTTAAGCATAAAGTGATCATAGCCTCCTTTTTCGATGGCCTCAATGTCCATTTGCAGCTTATGAATGTAGGGATCAATGGTTTTGTTGCTTCCTATCGAGCGCACGGACAATGTTTTGTCGCGTTCCACTACCGCCATCTCATCATCCTCAAGGTAAACCGCTTTTTTGGTATATTCCAGAAAAGGAGTGGCATCGCTGGCAATAAAGAATTCATTTTCACCAATACCCACCACCAAGGGACTTCCTTTTTTGGCCACCACCAGTTTATCGGGATTGTTCCTTTCAAATACCGCAATGGCATATGCTCCCACAACCTGGTTCAGGGCCATGCGCACGGCTTTTTCCAGCTTTATATTTTCGGCAATTTGTATATCCTCAATAAGATTGACCAATACTTCTGTGTCGGTTTCACTTTTAAAGGTCATCCCACGAGATATCAGGGCTTCCTTTATCGAAGAGTAATTCTCGATTATACCATTGTGGATCAACACCAGGTTTTCGGAGTTGCTTAAGTGTGGGTGAGCATTTACATCATTTGGGGCACCATGTGTGGCCCAACGCGTGTGGCCAATTCCAATGCGTGCAGTACCCAGTGACCCGTTCATTTTAAGCTCAAGGTCAGATACCTTTCCTTTGCATTTCACAAGCCTCAGGCCTTCATCATTAATTACTGAAATGCCGGCACTGTCATACCCGCGATATTCGAGGCGCTTCAAACCGTTCATTATAACGGGTACTGCATCGCGCTCACCAATGTAACCTACAATTCCGCACATGGCATACTAAGGTTTTGAATAATAAATCTTTAACTGAACTGGTTTGTCGGTATTATTTCCTCCCTTAAGAATAACACGGTTTGCAGCGGTACTGCGGGTAGTGGGCCATACGGCCAGCTTTTTGTTTTCCCCACCGTTCAATACATCAAATACATAACGGGAAATATCAAACCTGTAAAAGCCCTGGCGAAACTCTTCGGAACGGTATACGCCATCACCGGTGCTATTGGTAAAAATCGCAAAATCGCGAATTGCTGATCCCGGTCCTTCGGATGTGAACTCCCTGATTTCAAGCCGCGGTGGTGGTGCCAGGGCGCTACCCGTTCCACTTTGCTTGGGAATTTCCAATACGGCCCTGTTTACCAGCAGGCCATTCTTCTGCAGATCAGCCAGTCCTTCAATCTCAAGAACAGTGAAAACACCACCCATGGCTTGTACGTAAGTGGTTGATTCCCCATTTATAGAATCAATTATCGTAAGGTCAAATCCTGTAGGATAGCTCTGATAATCCTGCTCAAATATGTTAAAATGGATAGGTAGAGGAGTTTGTTGCTGCGTAAACCTAAGGGAAAAGCTAAGGCTGTCTTCCACATCATTACTATAATAAATTTTGAGGCCCGAATTGGCGCTTCCGAGATCAAAATATACTATGGAGCCGTCTGTTGCAGAGGCTTTCACCACAATACCTTTGAAATACTCGATAAAGGCTTCGTCAGTACTGAAAGCGGGAAAACTTCCGTCAGCCTTAGCAGCAAAATTTTGCTGAAAATAAGCTGTCTCCAGGGAAATGGTGAGCGTAGGGGTTGTTTTAACTCCTTCAATAAATACGATTGTATTTGGCTCCGGAGTAACAGAGGACTTTTCACCCAGCTTTTCACCCAGCACGGGCTCAAAACTTGAGTAATAAATGGAGTCGCGGCTGAGGGCCTCTTCCAATTCATACACCTCAAATGTCATGGGGACGGAAGTGTCACCATAGGAACCGCTGTAGCGCATATAAAGGCGTACGGAGTCAACAACGGGGTTATCACCAAAATCGAAGTTCACTGTACCCGGTATCATTTGACTCACAAAGGCAGCTTCGGCACGGCCAAAATAGGGGTCGACATAGGCACCTGCCATCCTGTTGCCACCATAGCCACCAAGCACAAGTTGACTATTATAAGACAGTGCCACAGGAATGCTGTCTACATTCTCGGTGTAACTAATTACGTTCAGGGAGGTATCCGCAAGGCCAGCCTGCTCACCGATTACCTGGTTTAGCCCCAGTTGTTCATTAGGCTTTTCGCAGGCTATAAAAATAAAAGGAGCCATTGCTAGAATGGCTCGCTTAAAAAAATTAAGTGTCGATATTGTCATAAAGAGATTTATGCTAGGCCACTGATTCTTCCACCACCAGGCTTTTGTAAAGCTCGTGTACCTTTTCGATGTAATCATCTCCGGCAAACTCGAGCACATTATCAACGCTGGATTTGATCATTTCTTTTAATTGATCACTCACTTCGGAGCTGCCAATTACGGCAGCATCACAATAACTGGCGCCTGCACAGTACAAAGCATTAAGATCGGCTTCTTCAAATTTCTTAATATCCTGTCCGTTGATCCCGTCAAACTTCAAATTATCAATCAGGGATGACGGCATTTTATTTTCCTTGGAGTTGTAGACTGAAAGGAGCACCTTGCTCTCTGTGAAGAGCGGGTCGTCATAGTGAAACTTCTTCAGGTATAGCGGCATAAAGCTGGCCATCCATCCATGGCAATGGATGATATCCGGAGACCACCCGAGTTTCTTTACCGTTTCAATCACCCCGCGGCAAAAGAAAATGGCACGCTGATCATTGTCCGGAAAAAACTCTCCATTTTCATTGTAAAATGTAGCTTTCCGCTTAAAGAATTCTTCATTATCAATAAAGTAAACCTGCATACGCGCCTGTGGCACGGAGGCTACCTTAATGATCAGCGGCTGGTCCATATCATTCACGATAATGTTGATGCCACTTAAGCGGATCACCTCGTGGAGCTGATGCCTGCGTTCATTTATCAATCCGTATCGCGGCATAAAAACGCGTACCTGGTGGCCTTTCTCGTTCATTTTACGAGGAAGCTCGAGAGAAGGTTTAGAGATTTCGTTTTCGGGGAGATAAGGATGAATTTCCTGGCTTACGTACAGTATTCTTTTGCTATCCATCAGAACTTCTTATACTTTGAGTAATAAGGTGCAAAAGTACGGTTTTTCCAGCAATTTTTCAACTTATAATTATAGCTTTGCCCGCATCAACAGCGCCAGAATGCACCTATTTGACACGGGCCGGGGCCTTAATGAGTATTTAAAAAAGGCAAGGGACCAGGGCCGGCAAGTGGGATTTGTTCCCACAATGGGAGCCTTACACCAGGGCCATCTTGCACTGGTGAAGCATTCCGCTGCGGAAAATGACGAAACCGTTGTCAGCATCTTCGTCAATCCTACTCAGTTTAATAATCAGGAAGACCTGAGAAAATATCCCCGGAATCCACAAAAGGATATTGACATGCTCGAAGGAAGCGGCTGCACAGCGGTATTCCTTCCCTCGGAAAAAGAGATCTACCCAAAAGGCACCCGCAGCAAAGTTATTGACCTGGGGGGGCTGGCCGAGACAATGGAAGGGGCGCATCGGCCGGGCCATTTTGATGGGGTGGCCACGGTGGTATGGCGTTTCTTCGAACTCGTGAAACCCGATAATGCCTACTTTGGCGAAAAGGATTACCAGCAACTGAGGATCATTACCTTTCTGGCAAAAAGTAAAAACCTGCCGGTGGCTATTGTGCCCCATCCAATAGAACGTAACAAAGATGGGTTGGCCCTGAGTAGCAGAAATCAGTTGTTAAGCACTAAGGACCAGGATCGTGCCCTGGCCCTTTACAGGGCTCTGGAGTGGGCCCGCCAAAATTACCGCAAGCACACCCCTAAGCAGGTGAAGGAGCACATCAGCAATAGCTTTAAAAAGGAAGATCTGAACCTGGAATATGCAGAGGTTGTAGACGATACTAACCTGCAGCATATCAATAGCTGGGATGACGCAGAACATGCCAGAATCTTTCTTGCAGCCTCAGTTTCAGGAGTGCGGCTGATAGATAATTTGTTATTATTTTAAAGTACTTTTGCCGCATGAATATTGAGGTACTGAAATCGAAGATACACCGTGTAAAGGTGACCGGTGCTGATCTCAATTATATAGGCAGTATTACCATAGATGAAGATCTTATGGATGCGGCAAATATTATTGAGGGTGAAAAGGTATCGGTGGTGAATGTAAATAATGGCGAACGCCTCGAAACCTATGTAATAACCGGCATCAGGGGAAGCGGTGAAGTTACAATGAACGGCCCGGCCGCCCGCAAGGTGCAGCCAGGCGATGTGGTGATTATCATCTCCTATGCTTCCATGCCATTTGAAGAAGCCAAAAAATTTCGCCCTACGGTTATATTCCCGCAGGAGCTTACAAACAGCCTTAACTAGCTTTGAAGCCAAAACTCCAGAGCATACTCAAATACCTGATCTTTCTCGGCATCGGTGCCACTCTTTTTTACCTGGCTTTTCGCAATACCGAATTTGAAAAGCTCATGTATGATTTGAAAAGAGCGAGGTACGAATTTGTGATAGCCAGTATGATAATGGGATATCTTGCCTTTGTGAGCCGTGGCCTCCGTTGGAAGTATCTCATAAAACCTATGGGGTATAATGTGCACAACTGGAATGCAATCAACTCCATAACCGTAGGATATTTTATAAACTCGGCCATCCCCAGGGCCGGTGAGCTGGCACGCTGTACAGCACTTTACCAGACTGATAAGGTTCCTGTAAACCGTCTTTTTGGGACGGTGATAGTGGAGCGCATTATCGACCTTATCATGCTCGCACTCCTCTCTGTCCTTACCGTAATACTGGAGTACGACAAGCTGGTACAATTTTTTGAAGAGGCCTTTGCGGCCGATACCGGTTCTGCTGAAGATTCATCCGGACTCTGGTGGAAGCTAACTCTTGCCTCTGTAATTTTAGGATTTTTGATAGTTCTCTACTTTTTCAGGGGGCGGTTTAAAGAAAATCCTGCGTATCACAAGGTGCGGGAATTCTGGTACGGCATTAAGGAAGGGCTGCTGTCCTTCGCCAAAATGGAAAACAAAATTGCTTTCATCGGGCATACAGTTTTCATCTGGACGATGTATTTTGTGATGAGCTATATTGTAGTGTTTGCCCTTCCGAGCACCAGCCATATCGACCCCAGCAGTGGTTTATTTGTAGTGATTGTTGCTGCCCTGGGTATTATCGCCCCATCTCCCGGTGGCATAGGCACTTTTCACTATTTTGCAATGCTCGGTATGGGCGTAATAGGCGTTGCCGCAGATGATGCTTTAAGCTTTGCCACTCTGGTACATTCAGCCCAGTTTATAATGACAGTAATAGCCGGCTTGATAGCGTTGGCAGCGGTAACACGGGTGAGGCACCGCAACAAAAAAGCCGAACGCCAGGCGGCAGATGAAGTTGCTACCTAAGCGAAGCTTATGGGTAAGAAAACAAAAACCACCTTTTATTGCCAAAGCTGCGGAACCCAGCATAGTAAATGGATGGGACAATGCCCCCGCTGTAGCGAATGGAACACCATTGTAGAAGAGGTGGTGGACAACAGTGCCTCATCTTCTGTAAACTGGCGCAGCAGCAGTCATTCCCGCAACCAATCCCAGTCGCAAGTACGTGCCGTAAAAGACATCCGTGTGGAAGCCTCCCACCGCATAAGCACCAATGACAGTGAATTGGACCGTGTGATGGGAGGTGGTATGGTAGCAGGCTCGGTAACTCTGATAGGTGGAGAGCCCGGGATAGGCAAAAGCACCTTAATGCTTCAGATGACCCTGAGGCAGAACCTGAAATGCCTCTACATAAGTGGTGAAGAGAGTGAACAACAGGTACAGCTACGGGCCCAGCGCATCGGCATTGAAAATGAAGAATGTTATATTCTTACAGCAACCTCCTCCCAGGAAATCTTTAAACAGATAGAACTCACTGAGCCACAGCTGGTGGTGATAGATTCCATTCAAACCCTGCATTCGCAGCTCATCGACTCTGCCCCGGGTTCTGTATCCCAAATACGCCAGTGTGCTGCAGAACTGATCCAGTACGCCAAGGAAACTGACACGCCTGTTTTTTTGATCGGACATATTACGAAGGAGGGCCACATTGCCGGTCCCAAAATTTTAGAGCATATGGTGGATACGGTTATCCAATTTGAAGGAGACCGACACCACGTGTATCGCCTTTTACGGGCCAGTAAAAACCGGTTTGGCTCCACGGCAGAATTAGGTATTTATGAAATGTTTGGCGAAGGGCTTCGCCAGGTTACCAATCCAAGTGAAATCCTGCTTTCGCGAAAGGATGACGATCTGAGTGGCAATGCCGTTGCAGCCACTCTCGAGGGTATTCGCCCCATGCTGATTGAGATACAGGCTTTGGTGAGTACCGCAGTTTATGGCACTCCCC
>CAZNMG010000174.1:0-2548 GCA_964574075.1 uncultured Owenweeksia sp. | reverse complement strand
TTGAAAAGGCATCTGAGAAGCGTTAGCATTGTAAGATGAAAAAGAAACACTACACCAAAGCGCAGATGCTATCTATTTATGCTGGCTGGCAACAAAGTGGAATATCAAAAAAAGCCTACTGCCAGCAGAATGGTCTTACCACCTCCACCTTTTTCTATTGGATCAAAAAGTTAGCACTGCACGAGCAGGATGGTGTTAAAGAATCTGCTTCTGCCGGATTTGCTGAGCTTGATTTTTCACCTCATCATGCTCAAGTTTTCATGGAAATTGCGTATCCTTCAGGAGTCAGAGTTAAACTTTACAGGCAAGCAGAAGCCAACTGGATCAAGTCATTATTGTAACAAGATGCTGTCTTTATCCTCTGGCGGAATGCCACCCAGTTGCAGGTATTTTCTTTATCAGCAGCCTTGTGATATGCGCTGCGGGATCTATGCTCTTGCCGGATTGGTTCAGCATAGCTTAAAACAAAACCCCATGAGTGGGGATATTTTTATTTTCATTGGCAAGCGTGGAAACCAAATCCGCCTTTTACAGTGGGACAAGGATGGGTATGCCCTGTATATCAAGCGCTTAGAAGCCGGAACTTTTGAGCGGCCAGGTAGTGGAAAGCTACAGCTTAGTGCTCAGGAGTTGATGCTCATCCTTAGCGGCATCAGGCTTACATCAGTACAGATGAGAAAGCGATATGCAAGGCCTGTGACCATTTAAGAGAAAAGCAGTCTTTTATATTAAAAGTAGTCTCTATTGTGCTGAAAATCTGCTTTTTTATCCTATTTTTAGATCATGATCACAACTGAGCCAGACTACAAACTCCTCTATGAACAGAGTCAGAAAAAACTGGCTGAGACAGAACAAAAGCTACATTTAGCCTTACTGGAAGTTAATCAACTAAGACGTAAACTTTTTGGCCTCACCTCTGACAACAGGGTCAAAAAAGCAAGCCAAGGTCAGGTGGATATTTTACCCCTTGGCGTCACCCCTGAAGAGCTAGCCGTTTCTGAAGACTTGCTCAAACAGGAGGTCAGGCAGGTGCATGAAAAACAGGAAGCTGTCGCCGAGAAAAGAAAAAGCAATCCTCGTACTACTTGCAGAATGGTATTCCCTGGTCACCTGGAACGGGAAGAGGTAATCATTGATCCCGCCGGTGATTTAGGTGATTATCAGATCATAGGTGAAGAAGTTACAGAAATATTGGTACTGGTTCCTGCCAGTTTCAAGGTAAAGCGCATCATCCGCAGAAAATGGGCTTTGAAAAGCAATCACAACTCAGCGTATAAAGGAGTATTGATCGCTCCCATCCCTTCCAGAACAGTAAAGCGGGGACTCTTTGATGAATCCGTGCTGGCTCACTTGCTCATCAGTAAATATATAGACCACTTGCCGCTGTATCGGCAGAAGAAAATCTTTGAGCGGGAAGGGATGAGCATCCCCCCCTCCACACTCACTGATAACACAGCGGCTGCCTGTCAGATATTAAAGCCTGTTTATAATGCACTGAAAAGGGAAGTGTTGGCCAACCTTTACCTGCAAGCAGATGAGACAAGTATTAAAGTATTACAAAGTGAAAAGAAAGGCGCCTGTCATCTGGGCTATTATTGGACGTATCATGCACCAGTAGATGGTTTAGTGCTGTTCGATTACCAACCCGGTCGGGGACAGCAGGGACCTAAGAAACTTTTAGCAGATTTTACAGGGGTCTTACAATCTGATGGCTATGCGGTGTATCAGGCTCTGTTCAACAACAGTGATAAAGTCAATCAACTCTACTGCATGGCGCATATCCGAAGAAAATTTGATGAAGCAGTTAGTTATGACCCACAACGGGCTACTTATGCTGTAGAGCAAATCGCCAAACTCTACAAAATAGAAAAAGACATCAGAGCGGCCGCCGCAGCGGAAGCGATCCCTTCACTGAGTGAAACCCAGATCGTAGAGATCAGAAGGAACCAGGCTTGGCCCATCCTGGAAGAGATCAAGCAATGGATGCTGGCTGAATATCCCAAAGTACTTCCCAACAGTCCGATAGGCAAAGCCATCAGTTATGCTTTACCCTTGTGGAACAATATGTTCTACTACACCCTGCATGGACACTTGCAGATAGATAATAATGGCATAGAAAACGCTATTCGTCCTATAGCATTAGGCAGAAAAAATTATCTCTTCGCGGGCACCCATCACACAGCGCAGAATGCGGCCATGGTCTACTCTCTGTTTGCTACTTGTAAAAAACATGATGTGAACCCACAGCAGTGGCTCATAGATGTGCTGCAAAAACTAAACGATCCGGAATACGAAGGCAAGTTCTCAGATCTGCTGCCTCACCGATGGAAAATGAGTCAATCCTGATGATGGTATGGGGACAGCCGAATGCTTACGTTTCATCTCCAAGTTCGTTCAAATCGTTTTGTTCTGGTCTTACCGCTGGATGCAATATTTCACATAGAAACTTTAAAAAAATATCATCTGAAACATGCAATAAATTGAAACGGCTATCCGTAAATATCCAGTTATTCTCCCAATCAATAAAACTACCTCTATGTTGCATAAT
>CAZNMG010000173.1:0-3052 GCA_964574075.1 uncultured Owenweeksia sp. | reverse complement strand
AATAATATTCAGGTGGTACACGCTCACGGTACCCGGGCCTGTTCTAACTCTTTTTGGGCTGCCAATAAGCAGCATGTGCCCGCCCTTTATACTATCCATGGATGGTCTTTTCACCAGGATCAGTCGCCTGTTGTAAGGCAGATAAGGGAGTTAAGTGAGAAGTATCTTGTAAACCGTACTGCCTTTAATATTTCCGTATCAGAGAGCAATAACCGTGATGGCATCGATAGGCTCGGAATGGAGAATTCCAGAGTGATAAACTACGGCATAGACCTTGAAAAGTTTGCACCTGAAAAGGTTTACCCGTTGAGCCACAAAGATTTACGGGTCCCGGAAGGAATGGTGATTGTGGGAATGTTGGCGCGTCTTACCCTCCAAAAGGATCCACTTACTTTTATAAAAGCGGCCAGCGAGGTACTAAAGCACAATCAGAACGTCCATTTTCTTCTGGTAGGGGGTGGTGAGCTGTTGGAAGAGTGCAAGGTAATGGCACAAAAACTCCACATTGAAAAGAACATCACTTTTGAAGAATTTCGTACAGATGTACCAGCAGTCCTAAAAATAATCGATATTTACTGTCTGCCTTCTCTTTGGGAAGGTCTGCCTATAGGCATTTTGGAGGCAATGGCTATGCAAAAGGCTATCGTGGCCACACCTGTTGATGGCACCCGGGAAGTAATTTCGGATGGAGTCACCGGATATCTTTTTAAGGAGTATGATCATCAGGCTATGGCCGGTGGTATCCTAAAATTTGTTGGAGATAGACAACATCGTGAGACGCTGGGACAGAATGCGCGCCAGCTGATTGAGAAAAAGTTCACAGTGGCCCGAATGGCTGAAGAGGTGGGAAACCTATATGAAGAAGTGCTTCAGGCAGAATACACAAGTAACCAAAACCTAACCTAAGATGGAAGATAACACCATCAATATAACTTCAGCGAAATCGCTGAACTTCACCTTTACCCGCAAAAAGCTGCTGAAGGTGACCGCCTTTAAAACGGCTGAAGATCTCAAGCGTCTCACCTTTATTATCAATGAACTCAATCAACACCTGCAATTGGATAGCAGTAAAAAAGTGCTGGAGATTGGGTGTGGTAACGGAAATATCTCAATGGGCATTGCCAGCATGGGATACCAAACTACCGGATTGGATATCGATGAGGAAAGTATTGCAACAGCAACCAGTAACAACAGGTTTCCCAATCTTACTTTCAGAACGGAACCGGCAGAAAAGCTCAGCGAGGCTGATCATTTTGATGCCATAGTATGCAGTGAAGTGTTGGAACATCTGGATGATCCTGGTGTAGTCCTCAACTTTGCCCTTTCCAACCTCAGGGAAGACGGGATTTTTATCTCAACGGTGCCTAATGGCTATGGCCCCCGCGAAGTGTTGATGACCAAACCTATGCAATTCCTGCAGAAAAGAAACCTGGGAACCAGCCTGCAAAAGCTGAAGCGCGCCTTTGGCTTTGGCCATGGCACCGTGCAGAGTAATAATCCCAACCTGGAGCATGTGCAGTTTTTCTCTAAAAGAGCCATATTACAGCTGCACCAGGGGAATGGATTTATCTTAAAACGATTTGCCAAAGGGGAAAGCTTCGCCAATATTTTCCCCTATTCCATTTTAACCCGGAGGTTGAGAGTGCTTCAAAAATTGGATTGTGCTATTGCCGATATATTACCTTCTATCTTTGCGTCTGGATTTTATATGTCATTCTCAAAGAAATTGTAAACTATTAAGCGGTGGCAAGGGGGTATGGAAGATAAAAGATGGCCGGATTTTATTGTGATTGGTGCGGGTAAGTCCGGGACTACTGCCTTGAATAAGTACCTTGAGCAGCACAGGGAGATTTTTATGGCTACTCAAAAAGAGCCGAATTTTTTTGCTCTGGAGTCTGTTGATATTAATGACTATGAGATTGAGGAGTCCCGTGAATATCATCTTCAATCCGTTTATGAAAAGGATAAATACCTGGACCTTTTTAAGGGAGCGCGCAGGAACCAGGTACTCGGAGAGATCTCCAATCTGTATCTCAATAGCGAAATTGCTTGCCAGAGTATTAAAGGTTATGTGCCGGATGCCAAGCTTATAGCGTTGCTGCGACAACCTACCGACAGGCTTTACTCGCGGTACCTTCACTTGGTGCGTGAGGAGAGTGTGCCAAAAGAGGGGTGGGATGAGCTTTTTGATAAACAGACGATATGGTGGCGCAGGCCGGATTTGATCAAGGAAGGATTTTACTACCGACATCTCAAAACCTATTTCGACACCTTTCCCAGGGAGCAGATCAGAGTATACCTATATGATGATTTCCGCGATGACCCCGCGGCAATTCTCAGGGATATTTTCCGCTTTATTGGTGTAAATGAAAAAGAACCTATTGACACTGACCTGGTAGTGAACAAGTCGGGAAGACGAAAGGATAACCTTTTTAATAAACTCCTCGGCCAGAATGGGGCCATGATCAATTTAAGTAAGACAGTGCTTCCGGGTATGCACGAAAATTTAAAGAACAACCGAAGGGTTGTAAAATATCTCAACAAGGCACGTAACCGATATCTCGAGTCGGAGAGGATGCCTTCTGAATTGCGCAGTAAGATAACTAATGAGATATACCGCGAGGATATCGAAAACCTTGGTAAGCTTCTCGGTCGCGATTTAAGTTCATGGCTCCAAAGCGAGAATTCGCGTTCCGTGGGTAAATTCTGATCCACGGGTAAATTTTTCCACTTCATGTTCCTACCCGAACTGATTTTCCGCGGTTTTTGGGTAAACCGGAGATTCATTTTTTACATTTTCCATCGATAACCGGAAGGGTTAGCAAAAAATTTTGAGAAAATTTTACACGCTCAAAATTGGAAAATATTGCGATTAACTCACTGACTGTCATTCGTCCTCGGTGGAATAAATTTCGTAGCGATTGAGTTTCAGTATTTTAGAAGGTTGAGGATTTATGGGAAGTGGATTCCATTTTTGAGAAAGAATCTTATTTTTGGTGATAGAAAAGCTCTCTCGGATGGATATATTTAAGGTTTTCATAGTAGATGACAA
>CAZNMG010000172.1:0-7593 GCA_964574075.1 uncultured Owenweeksia sp. | reverse complement strand
CCGGAACTTTACCACTCGGAGAACTTATCGAAAAGTTGGGGTTACAACCACAGGAGAAACGTACCGATATTTATTTTCCTTTTGAGGTTTGTAGCACTGCTAGTTTTAAATTACGCGAAGGTCGGGCAGAAACCAAAGTTTTGACAGGAACCACAATTGTGGAAAACCTGCTATGGAGCCATTGGGAGAAGGCTGCTATGGAAGTTCCTGAGGGTACTTTTGAGAAGGAAGGCATTGAAGTGGAAAAGAAGCGATGGCTGACTTTTGTTGACCCGGAATGGCAAAGATTGCCGGTAGGGCGGCAGCCCTCATGCCAGGTAGAGTATAGTGAGATAAAGGTGCGGGGCCAGCATTGGCAAAGCCTCTGCCTCGAGGTGAGTGGAGGAGACGCCCATGAAAGAACAGAAGTGGCTGCAAGAGTTTGGAGTGAAATGCTTGAGAGGGTTAAGACATTGCCGCATATCCTTAATGATGAAAATAATAAGAGCTATCCCGTATTTATTCTTGAGGTTAACTCTGGTATAGCAGGCCGTTAATAAAATCAGGAAACTTCGTATCCGTTTTACTCTCTGGAAACCAGCGAGGTTTTATTTTTGATGCGACTCCCAAAACCAGTAAGTACTGTGAGATCTTTTATGATCCTGTTGAGTGTGTTTATCTTGGCCCGGCTTCCGACAGTAGCCCAGCAACCGGATATCCTATTGATGGCAAATCGGGACCCTATACTGAGCATCTCTGCAGATGTAAACCGATACATCAATACTTTCTACACCAAGGATAGCCTGGCCCCGTTGCTACGCGATCTGGAAGAAGAAATGCGAAGAGGGGTCCGCTTTTCCTTTTCGCTGGCTTACCATATTTCAGAGGATTTTCACATGGGTTTTGAATATTCGCACTTCCATACGCAACATGAAACCGAGCCGGTGTTTTTGCTGGTAAATAACATCCCTCTCTATGGGAGCATTCGGGAAGAGGTCACTCAAAATTTTTATGGAGTACGCATGGAGCGCACCATGGAGGTATGGGACTTCAATTTAGGCGTACACATTACACCGGGGGTGATCTTTTATGCAGAACATGGGGATTATGCCAGCTATAAATATTATATCACCGGTCAGGAGCTGGCAATTGATCTGGGATTAAAAGGCATTTTTGAAATAAGCCCCCACTGGCAGGCTTACGTGGCCGCAACGTATCTCAACAGTATTCTGGGAGCGCCTTTGTACACGGACAGGACCTTTACCCAGGTGCCGGGCAGACCCATTCAGAATTCACATTTCAGGTTTGGAATCGGCCTCAGGTTCCTTATTCTGGAACCGCGGTTTCCGGTGCCACCTCCGGCACCCAAACTTCCCCGCAACACAAGGGAGGATGAGCGTTTCCGCTAGACAGGGCTAAAGGAACTCGCCTGTCTTTCCGCTACCAGTTTATGGGTGCTTTTCAAATGAAAGGTGATACCTTCCTCAGCCAGGTAGGTATCGGGGAAAACCGGCAAAGCTTCTTCCAATAGCTCTTGAAGATTTTCATAGCGAATGCTGAAGTGGCCAATAAGCAGGTTTTTGGCACCTGACTGCCCGGCAACCGTAGCCGCTTGCAAAGCCGTGGAATGTTTCGTCTGCCTCGCTCTCTCCCTGTGACTTTCCGTAAAAGTGGCTTCGTGGTACAAAACCGTGGGAGGTGTACCAATAAGATCGCCAAGATCAGCCAGGGGAAGGGTATCGGTGCAAAAGGCATAACTAACCGGCTCGCGTGGATCGGTGGTCAGATCTTCATTTTTTACCACATTTCCCTTCTCGTCAACCCAATCGGCACCTTCTTTTATTTTCCTGATCTCAGGCCCGGGGATCGAATACTTTTGAAGCATCTCCTTTCTAAATTTTCGCATTCCGGCTTTTTCCCTGAAAACGAAGCCACAGCAGGGCAGGCTGTGTTTCAGCGGTATGGAATGAACTGTTACCGCCTTATCCTCATAAATGAGGCTGCGGTTTTTCATATCGAGTACATGGAAGATCAGGGGAAAGCGCACCCTGGAACCGGAGACCTGCAAAAGGTGGTACACCGCACCTTCAAGTTCGGGTGGGCCATACAGGTGCATTTCCTTATGCCTGTCGAGAAGGTGCAAACTGCTGAGAAGGGGAACCAGACCATAAAAGTGATCACCATGCATATGGCTGATCATTATATGGCTGATACGGCCAAATCCAATTTTGTTTCGCCTTAACTGTACCTGCGTTCCCTCCCCACAGTCAATAAGAAAATGACGGTTTGCCAGAGTAAGGAACTGCGATGTGGGATTACGGGAACTAATAGGTACAGCAGAGCTGGACCCCAGGATTGTAATCCGGAGGTCAATCATCAGCGGGCAATACTAAACCTTCCGGTGAAGGTTCCATTTTCGCTGCTCAATCTGTAGAGGTAAACTCCGGGTTTGAGATCTGAAATGTTAATGGAAAGATCCGTTCCCTTCGGCCGGTTAAGCCGCTGCTGTTTTACCTGCTGCCCGAGAAGGTTGGTGATAAGGAGGGTAACATTACCGGAGTGTTGAAGTCCCCCGGCAATAAATAAAACATCCCTGGCAGGGTTTGGGTAAACCCTGGGGGCCGACATAGCCTTTTCCTCATTAAGCCCTACAGGTCCACCGCCCTTCACTACCAGGTAATAATTTTCAAGAGTATCCCTGATAGGAGCACTTTGGGCACCAATGGTAACCGTATATTCTACAACCACCTCCAGTTCTATGGAGTCATTATTGGCAGGTATGCCGGTGAGGGCTCCACAGCCGAAGGTACCACCGGGGAAAACACAATTGGATGGATTGCAGCTAAGGGTAAAGGCAGGAGGCAGGTGCATTATCTGCACCAGTTTTACGGAATCTACTGTTCCGGATATCCCGAGGTAGGTAGTGTCACTGGGAACTTTAAACTGTAGCACTTCATTATAGGCTACTCCCACCTGCGCAACAGGCAGAATAACTATAGGAGTACCGTTTACAGTATCAAAACGGCTTCCTGCCGGAGGTTCCACAATATTGGTTATAGTGGTATCAGGCACACATTGCGCCCTCAATGAAGGAACGGCCAAAAGTGCCACTAACGATGCAAGTAGTAATTTTCTCATAGGGTTATGCTTTAGGGTTAGCACAATTTAGTGCAAAGTTACGGAAGGTTTTAATTTTCTTTAAAGTTCATTTTCTTTTTGGAGGCCAGCAGATATAATACGGCCATTCTTATCGCTACACCGTTCTCTACCTGATTAAGGATGATAGAGAACTCACTATCGGCTACTTCACTGGTTATTTCGACACCACGGTTTATCGGCCCCGGGTGCATAATGGTTATTTCCTTTGGGAGACTTCTTAAAAGGGGAAGTGAAATCCCGTACTGCAACGTATACTCTCTTGTGGATGGAAAGTACTTCAGTTCCTGCCGCTCGTGCTGAACCCTTAGCATATTGGCAATGTCACACCATTCCAGTGATTCCCTGAGATTGTGACTTACTTCCACACCTAATTCAGAAATATGCTTGGGCATTAATGTTGTGGGGCCGCAAACGCGCACCTCCGCACCCAGTTTCTTCAGGCAGTAGATGTTGGAAAGCGCCACACGCGAGTGCAAAATATCGCCCACAATCACCACTTTTTTCCCCGCAATGTCTCCATACCTTTCACGAATAGAATACGCATCAAGGAGCGCCTGGGTTGGGTGTTCATGAGCTCCATCACCTGCATTGATAATAATGCTATCTACATGTTGCGATAAAAAAACGGCCGCACCAGGGTTAGGGTGGCGCATCACCACCATATCCACCTTCATCGAAAGTATGTTGTTTACGGTGTCAATCAGCGTTTCCCCCTTTTTTACGGAGGATGAAGCTGCAGAGAAATTGATGACGTCTGCTGACAGCCTCTTTTCAGCCAGCTCAAATGAAAGACGGGTGCGGGTGCTGTTTTCAAAAAAAAGGTTGGCCACAGTGATGTCGCGGAGGGTGGGCACCTTTCGGATCGGGCGGTTTATCACCTCTTTAAATTGATCGGCTGTCTTAAAGATCAGCTCAATATCATCGGGCTCCAAATTGTTGATGCCCAGCAGATGATCCACACTCAATTCACTCATCATCAGGTTTTATGAGATAAACAGAATCCTTTTCACTTTCCTCTTCCCACTGTACCAATACTTTTTGTGAGGCCAGGGAATCCACCTGACGTCCGGTATAATCAGGTTGTATAGGCAGTTCCCGCGAAAACCTCCTGTCGATCAACACCAGAAGCTCAACTTCCGAAGGGCGGCCAAAACTATGAATGGCATCCAGTGCCGAACGTACGCTGCGGCCGGTGTAGAGCACATCATCTACAAAAACCACTTTTTTATTTTCGAGTATTACGTCAATCTTGGTTTGATTGGGACTCAGGGGTGTTTCGCGCCTGCGAAAATCATCGCGATAGAAGGTAATGTCAAGCGTGCCGTGCTGTGGGCGTGGAGCCCCGTTCTTCACCAAAAAGTCGAGCAAGCGGTTTAACACAAGTATGCCCCTGGGCTGCAGACCAATTAAAACGGAGTTTTTAAAATCTTCATGATTCTCGATCAACTCGCAGGCCAGGCGATTAAGTATGATTTCAATGGATTTTCCGCTGAGCAGCTCTTTTTTGATCATTGCGAAATTGGCGTTGGGCAAATGTAGTTAATGAATTGTGAAGATTCATCGATTAGCACTTTGCCACTTTTTTCATGCAGGTCCCGTTGGTTTCCCGGGGAGTTTATTATTTGCGTGTTTTTCGTTTCCTCCAGCTACCTATCCGCGAGCTGTTGTTCACGCTGATTCCGCAGATTATCTCAGATCCTTTTAAACATACCCGGGGTTTCATTTAGAAATTCCGCGCCTATATTCGATATTAGCGAACCATTTTTTCACGCCCGTTGGTGGCCCTTTTGCACATTGCTCAGCGTTCGGCTATTAACTTCTTCCAGTCGATGCCATCAAAATTGCCACTGCTCATGATCAGCAATACAGCAGGTTCGTTTTGTACAAGTTCTTTTAGGTCACTGATCAGTAGTTTATTGGAGTTGTAGACCTGCAGAAACGGTTGGTTAAACTTTTGCTGAACGTCTTCTGCAGAAAGGGATGGGAGCTTTTTGTGCGCCACCACCTCAGGATTAAAATAAACCAGTTGGTGATCCGCGGCATCCATACTGCCGGCATATTGGTTCATAAACGCTATGTTGAGGCTGCTAAAGGTGTGGAGTTCAAGACAGGCAACAATTGAATGTCCGGGGAAGCTTTCACTTACAGCCTCTACAGTAGCCTTTACCTTGGAAGGGGCATGGGCAAAGTCGCGAAATACGGTGAGCTGCTCATCAGTATAAATGGTCTCGAGCCTGCGGGAAGCACCTTTAAAGGAGGGTATAGCCTCATAAAATTGCTCATCAGTGACGCCCATTAGATTGCATATCCATCGCGCTCCCTCCAGGTTATTCATATTGTGCTTGCCAATGATCTGCAAGGGTATGGCACCTTCATCAGTAAAAAGCTGTGCATGACCATTGTTTACCTGGTAGCCGGGCAGGCTGTAGCCGAATTTTTTGACCTCATTAGTGGAGCCAGTTACAGCCTTTACCACCTCGGCATCTGTTTCATTGTAGATTACCGCACCGCCAGGTTCTATATTCTGGAGTAGCAGTTGAAACTGCCGAAAGTAATCTTCGTAATTGGGAAATACATTCACGTGATCCCACGCAATTCCCGAAATCAAACATATGTTGGGGCGATAATGAAGAAACTTGGGGCGAAGATCGGTGGGCGAGGAGAGGTATTCATCGCCTTCCAGCAATATAAACTCATTATTGCTGGTGAGTTTTACCATTGTTTCGAAACCCTCCAGTTGCGCTCCGATCATAAAGTCACAATCCATATTATGGTATGACAGTACATGAAGGATCATGGCGGAAATGGTGGTCTTACCATGGCTGCCCGCTATTACAACTCTCGTTTTGTCCTTGCTTTGCTCATACAGAAATTCGGGATAGGAAAATACGCGCAGTCCCAGTTCCTCAGCCCTGAGCAGCTCAGGATTGTCCTTGCGGGCGTGCATTCCGAGAATAATGGAATCAAGTTCAGTAGTTATCTTTTCGGGGTGCCAGCCTGAATCGGAAGGAAGGAGGTCGTATTTGTGGAGCCGGGAGCGGGAGGGTTCAAAAATTTCATCATCACTGCCTGAGACCTGGTACCCTTTTTCGTGAAGGGCAATGGCGAGGTTGTGCATGGCACTTCCGCCAATGGCTATGAAATGTACTTTCATGAAGAGAATTTGCTTTGCGCAAATCTATGAAAGCATTAGTTTACAGGAGAAACAATAAGATCGGCTGAAGCCGCAAGGTTTTCCATGAATTTTTTTGCAATCTGTATATCAGAGGGCATACTATGGGTGGTGGCTTCGGTGGCAAAATCAATTTTTCCGCCCGGTCCATCTAATATCTCGTTTATATCAAGCACCAGACGTATAGTGGTATTTGAACCTACCGCAGGGCTGAAGTCAATCGGAAAATTTCGGGTGTGGTAGGCCTCATCTGTACCCGGATGGTAGGAGACAAAAATATTATCGTTGCTATTCAGCCTTGAGCTGGCCTTTCCTTCAAACTTGGCGAAGCGATATTTGAGCATGGTCCAGTACATCGATTGATAGGAGGAAAGAGGATGGCTGTTTTCGAAGGAGGCGGGGTCGAGATTATTTTGTTCGTGATCCACGCCAAAACCAACACGTAGTTCATGGTAATTTCCCTCCGGTATGGAGCCCGTAAAGCTGTTTGCTGTATTAGATCCGGGATCTAACAGTGCAATATCCTTGAGGGGCACTTCTTCGCCATTTTCATTCAAAAACCTAACCTTCGACAGGTAAAGTCGGAAAAGAGAGAGATAGAAGTCATACTCATCTGCCAGTGCCACGGTATCGTGAAGAAGTACCCGTTGGGTATCATTCATCAGCGTCAACTCAATTCTTATGTTGGCCTTTTCCTCAAAAACGGGATTGGGATCAGGTTCGCAGGCATCAAGCAGAAATAAGCTTAAAATAACGGTAATTCGAATCATAATCGACTTAGTATAGCCCCACACGCAGACTGTCAGCCATGACAATCGCCAGGTTATAATCAATAATATTGGAAGTGTTTGTAGTGACCACGGGCTTTAGTTCTACGTCAAACTCATCAAAAATGGGGCCTATATCTATCTGCATGACAAACTTTACGGAGCTGTTTTTGGCAAGAGAGAAATTCTTCTGAACGCTGGTAAAGGGTTTGCTGGTGGCATAGGTGCCAAGGCGATATTCTAATGGAATGGTGCCGGTGGTATCCTCAGGATTGTCCGGATCTATGAGTCTACCCTTGATTACGATATTATCTACCCCTTTTCCGTCATTTCGAAACACACCAGCGTCTATGAGATCATTCCCCGGGGGCAGATCCGAAGATTTTAAAGTGGCTGAAGTCAATGAATCAAGTCCAACCCTTAAGCCATAGTTACCGGAGTAACCTCCTGGCTCGAGCTTTACCAATGGCTGGTCAAATTCCCCATAATTAATAATAAAAGGCTCAGTCCTCATGG
>CAZNMG010000171.1:0-6601 GCA_964574075.1 uncultured Owenweeksia sp. | reverse complement strand
CACAGGCAACAATTTGCAGTTGTGCCTGTGTTTACTTTATAGTTTCCGATATTTGCGCATCCATCAAAGTTCTTATTATGAACCACGAAAGTCCGGAAACCGCGACTTTAGTCACCAAAGATATTCTTGCAAGGGCCTTTGCACTGATGAGCACAGCCAAGGCAATGGCTGAGCTTTATGAAGCCAATAAAGAGGTTACTTCCAAATACGTGCATGCCACTTCCCGGGGTCACGAGGCCATACAACTGGCGTGTGCCATGCAGCTGCTTCCGCAGGATTTTGTCGCTCCTTATTATCGTGATGATTCTATACTATTGGGAATTGGCATGCGTCCCTACGATTGTATGCTTCAGCTTTTGGCGAAGCGCAATGACCCTTTTTCGGGAGGCCGCACCTATTATTCACACCCGAGCCTCCGTGATGAGGACAAACCCAAAATTCCCCATCAGTCCTCAGCTACGGGCATGCAGGCTATTCCTACCACGGGAGTAGCGATGGGAGTCCGCTATAGGGAAATACACAACCTGGATGAAGACATTAAAGACAAGCCTGTGGTGGTGTGTTCCATAGGTGATGCAGCGCTAACTGAAGGTGAGGTTTCAGAGGCTCTTCACATGGCAGCCCTCAAGCAGTTGCCTATTATTTTTCTGGTGCAGGACAATGAGTGGGACATCTCAGCCAACGCCAGGGAAATCCGGGTTCAGAATGCGACTGAATATGCCGCGGGATTTAAAAATATTGAAGTGCGTACTATTGATGGCACTCATTTTAGCGAAAGCTATGAAACCATGCATGAAGTAATAGCCACTGTCCGTGAAGAGCGGAGGCCGTTTTTGGTGCATGCCAGGGTGCCGTTGTTGAATCATCATACTTCAGGTGTACGGAAGGAAACTTACCGCGATGATCTTGAGGAGCATGCGCAGCGCGACCCCTATCCAAGGCTTTGGCAGTATTGCCTGGAAAATGGTTTTAGTCAGGAGGATCTGCAACACATGGAGATGGAAGCCCGGGAGCTGGTAAGCAGGGATTATGAGGAGGCGTTGCAACAGGAGGATCCGCGGCCGGAAGATTTATACACTCATGACTTTGCCGAAACTCCGGTAACTGAAGAAAAAGGAGAACGAGCGCCTGCAGGAAAGGAAAAAACCGTGATGGTTGATGCTGCCCTTTTTGCCATAAGGGAATTAATGGAAGAGCATCCTGAAGCACTGCTTTACGGGCAGGACGTAGGCGGCCGGTTGGGTGGGGTATTCCGTGAGGCCGCAACTTTAGCAGCGAGATTTGGCGATGAACGGGTTTTTAATACTCCGATCCAGGAAGCGTTTATCATTGGATCAACCGTAGGTATGAGTGCCGCAGGGCTTAAACCGATAGTTGAGGTGCAGTTTGCGGATTACATCTGGCCGGGCCTGAATCAGCTCTTTTCTGAAGTGAGCCGGAGCTGCTATTTGTCTAATGGAAAATGGCCCGTAAGCACGATCATCAGGGTTCCTATTGGCGCCTATGGCAGCGGTGGCCCTTACCATTCCTCGAGCGTGGAAAGTGTGTTGACTAACATTCGCGGAATAAAGATCGCCTACCCGAGTACGGGAGCTGACCTTAAAGGATTGTTGAAAGCTGCCTACTATGATCCTAATCCCGTGGTAATGCTGGAGCATAAAGGGCTTTACTGGAGCAAAATAAAGGGAACTGAAGATGCTAAGACCGTGGAACCTTCTTCGGATTATATCATTCCTTTTGGTAAAGGGCGCATTGCCTACGCTGCTGATGAAAAAGCAATTGAAGCCAATGAAAGCTGGTGTATTATTACCTATGGTATGGGAGTGTACTGGGCTAAAGAGGCTGCCGCACAATTTAAAGGCCGTGTTGAGATAATCGACCTGCGAACCTTACATCCCCTTGATGAGGAACTGATACTTAAAAGGGTGAAACTCCACGGCCGCTGTATGGTAGTAACCGAAGAACCCGCACGAAACTCATTTGCGATGGGACTGGCAGGGATGATACAGGAAGAGTGTTTTGAATGGTTGGATGCACCGGTATTCTCTATTGGTTCCGAAAATTTACCGGCTATTCCTTTGAATAGCACCCTCGAGGTAACCATGATTCCCAACGGTGAAAAAGTAGCTAAAAAATTAGGTAAGCTGCTGACTTACTAAGCTACTAAACGTGGAATTGGTAGTTAAACGCCTTAAAAACGTGGCGCCTGTCCGGAGTTATTGCTCCGTCATGTTCAGGTGGTCGGTTTATCAGGTCTAGCCTGTGTCCGGCACCTCCTCCAATAGAACGCTCAGCACTGAATTGTTCGAGTAGTTGTACAATCATTGCATTGCGAGTTTGTGTTGATAAATATTCCCTTAGAGAAAAACGAATATAAGAGTTATTAACAACACACGCAAGCATAAGCGGTTAAAAATCAACAGCTTATTCTTTTATGAAAGTCTGAATTGTTGAAACGTGTAGAAAAAGTGCTACTGGCAATGCCGATGGGCACCGCAACTGGCGGCCCACGAAAAAGGTTTTCCAGCGCCTTTAAATCCCATTGAAGTTATTAGTCCGATACTCGCATCATAAAGATGATGGGAGCGGTATTTTGGGTTGGAGTTGATATCAACGTGCACGGTAATGCGTCCCACGTCTTTCAAAGAGTCTGCAATTTCCACAGCCCTCGTTACTTCATTCCAGAGGCGGGTGTAAGAGTCAGGAGGAGCAGTTTCTGTTTCATTTTTATAGATTTCGCGTACACCACGGCCTACATTCCACATACAAATTACGGTGGAATATTTTACCACGGCACCTCTTACCTTGGAGTCGCAGCCTACATAGATCTCGCCACGTGGATGCGCTTCAAACCACAAGCTTACCTCGTGGATGTAATTTTCTATTTCTTTTCCGGAGTGATCCCGCCAACAGGGTTTAGTAATAAGTCTCATCTACAAAAGGAATTTCCTTTCGAATATAAATAATATGAGAGAAATGGCGAGTGGGGAGAAAAAGAAAGGGAGGCTAGCGCCTCCCCTTGTTTCAAACTAAATCAAAACAATTAACCAAACCTTAACCTGATATAATAACTGAGCTATTCGCAAAATGTTTTACGGGTTCATGAAAAATTTAAATAAAAATATTTGTTTAACAGTTAAAAAAACCCAAAATAAAGTTCAAATCATTGAAAATCAATTAATTACAGATCAAACTTAATTTGTACTTCAAAGGTAAAAATTGAATGAACAGGATGCTTTTATTATCAGAATGAATTGCCATAGATGCCGAATGGGCGAATTCAGCTCGGATCAGTCAGATCACTTCGCCACAATGTTGTACTTATCCAACAGGTAAACCAGGGCGGCTAAAGTAGCCGAACCCATCTCCAATTCCCGGGGATTTACGGCATCTAAGGTATCAAGGGCGGAGTGATGCACCTCGAAGTAACGATGTGAGTCGGGCCGAAGTCCAATCATTACGATGTCTTTGGCAGCAAGTTGTGATATATCGGCCCCGGCACCGGTCTGGCTGAATTCATGCAGGCCGTACGGCTCCAGAAGGTCACGCAGGCTCTTTATTTTTTCGATGATGGAATCAGGAGCTACCATGCTTATACCGCGGGGTGTAAAACCCCCTGCATCAGACTCCATGGCGATCACATGATTAAGGCCGTTCTTATGGGCTTCCGCTGCATACTTTTTAGCACCATCCAGCCCAAACTCCTCATTCATAAAAAATACCACCCTAAGGGTTCTTCCGGGCAGAAGATCGAGTTTCTGTAGTAGCAAGGCGGCTTCAAAAGCATGGATACAGCCTGCTCCGTCATCATGGGCGCCTGTACCAATATCCCATGAGTCGATGTGTCCGCCAACGAGGATGATTTCTTCCGGAGATTCCTTTCCAGGTAAATCGGCAATAAGATTGGCTGAAAGGACACTGTCCTTCATTTCACAATCCGTCCTGAAGAAAAAATCGAGATCCGGATTTATGGAAAGATCCCTACTGAGCTTTTCGGCATCAGCAGTACTTATGGCCACTGCCGGAATTTTTCGCGTGGCCCCGGTGTAGGTCATGGAGCCGGTATGTGGATAATCATTGATAGTGCTGCTCAACGAGCGGGTGACCACTGCAACAGCTCCTTTTTTAGAAGCTTCCATCGCCCCGGCCCACCTTTGCTTCACCGCATTGGAGTAGGCAAAAAAGGTGTTGATGTAAGCCGGGTCCATTGGGATATTGAAAAAGGCAATTTTTCCCTCCAGTTCATCGCCTATTGAATCCAGTTGCGCGAATGAATGCAGTTCCACCAGTTTTCCGCTGATGCCGTTTCCGGGGGTAGCAATGGAGCCCCCCAGAGCACAAACATTAACGGGCTTCATCTCACCCTCTACTGTGTAGTGGGCCTTTTCCTGTTCGCCCCGTACCCAGTGTGGAACCATCACCGGTTGCAGTGTGGTTTCGAACCCCAATGAATCGGCAATCTGTTGAAATCTCATTACGGCCTGGTCGGCTTCGGGTGAGCCGGCTAATCGCCCGCCTATTTCTGTCAGTTCCTTCAGGTAGTGATATCCTTCATTTCCGGTAAGGGCAGTAGTGTAAATTTTCTTTATTACCTCCTCGTCAGTAGTTGGCTGAGCATACCCTGCCACGGCATACAGAAATAAAATGAGGAATAGAGGTGATCTCATCAGGCGATCATTTGCATTAAAATACCACAAAGCCAAGCTCCATACGTTCCAAGGCCATACCCCAGCACCGCCAGCAGCACACCAACCGGGGCCAGTGACGGATGAAAGGCTGCGGCAACTACCGGGGCCGATGCAGCACCTCCAATATTAGCCTTACTTCCAACTGCCAGGAAGAAGAATGGCGCCTTTATAAGCTTCCCTACAATTACGAGCAACAATACGTGGACGGCCATCCATGCCCCCCCCACCAAAAAGAGCATCGGGTTTTCAAAAATGGCCATAATATTCATTTTCATGCCGATAGTCACTACCAGCACATATATAAAGACACTCCCCATTTTGGAAGCCCCCGCACCCTCATAGTTGCGAGCCCGCGTAAAGGAAAGAATAATCCCAAATGTGGTGGCCAATACGATCAACCAGAAAAACCCGGAGGTGAGACTGAACTTATCAAGGTAAGGAGCATTGGTGGCAATCCAGGGGGCCAGGAAATCGGCCAGCAGGTGAGCCAAGCCCGTAAGGCCAAAGGCGATACCGAGGATGATCACCAGGTCAGGGAAGGAGGCAATCCTTGCAATCTTTTGCCCGAATTCCTGCATATGGTTTTTGAGATTATTCACAGAGGTGGCATCCGCTTTAAAAAACCTGTCGAGCTTCTCTGATTTGCCTGCGCCCAAAAGGAGAAAGGCCATCCAAACCTCCGCTACAATAACATCCACAGTAATCATTATGGAAAATATCCGGCCGGAGATTGGCTGGAAGATCTCGAACATTGCAGCCTGGTTTGCCCCGCCACCGATCCAGCTCCCGGCTATAGTTGTCATACCCCGCCATACCTCGTTGGGTGGTGCTCCGCCAACTACATCAGGGGCAAATACACTAAACAGCAATATGGCCAGCGGGCCGCCTAGAACCACGCCTATAGTAGCCGTAAAAAACATGATCAAAGCTTTTGGGCCCAGCTTGAAAACCTCGCGAAGATTAATGCTGAGGGTAAGAAGGATAAGGCTGGCCGGAAGCAGGTAGCGCGAAGCCATGTAATAAAGCTGCGAATGCCCCATAAACGGCTCCATTTGTGTCTTGGGAATCTCATTGTCCACAACAAAAGCACGAAGTTCTTTCAGGGTGTTGATTCCTGTCATATCAAAGCCCTGGGCGCTGAGTGCGGCCGTGGCAGCCGAAACATCTATCCAGTGGGGGGAAATAATCCCAAGGGTACTAAACACGGAGGGAAGGAAGTAGCACAGGAGCAGCGCAGGTACTACTTTATAAAATTTTTGAAAACCCTGTATTTCGCTGGTGCGGAAAATCAGCAGGAGGAGGGCCATCAGAATTCCAAATACAACGGCATCACTGGTAATTAAGGGAACATCAGAAACTACTTCTTCCATAATTCTGTTGGTTTGCGGCCAAAAATAGAATTTTATGGCTTAGCGCCCCCTTTCTTAGCGCCCGGACTTGTACCCGAATTTTTTTCCGCGCCATGCTTAAACTGCTTTTTCCGCTTCTTTCGCTCTGGCTTTTCTCCGAGGCGGACATCTCCTTTTATAAACTGCTCCCGTTCCAATGTTGAGCTGATGATGCTGCCACTGCCATCAGGCCAGGGTCTTGAAAGTGATCCTGCTCAAAGTATTTTGGAGTGTTTGCACTATATTCGTTTGGAGAGAATGCCGTTAATCTACCAAATGCATAATTATATCATCATTCCTGGCCGAAAAAATAATTGTGGAATAAAAAAACTGTAGAGCCCGGTGTAGTACCGGGCTTTATACTTTTCAATGAAAATCTTTCAGTATTTTATCATATTAAGTGTTTTGTGGCCTCAATTTACTTGGAGCCAATATTTAGATACTGTTTACAAACGAGCCCATGATGCAAAAGGTAGTTTTATTGAATTTACTTCAGGAAATAATCTATTTGCCAATAAAAAAAAT
>CAZNMG010000170.1:0-4931 GCA_964574075.1 uncultured Owenweeksia sp. | reverse complement strand
GCAAAACGTAATTCCGGGCTGGTAAGAGCAGCCAGATCGGTACGGGGCGTATAGAGAATTGCTTCATCGCCCTGGTCACCGCTGGAGGCTTCCGTATAAATGTACATGCCTTTGCCGGAAGTTGCATCTCCAAGTGGACCTGTGTTACTGGTAAGCGTTTGACCACTGTGAGTGCGAAAACCATATTCCACTGGAATGGTGTTGGCGGTCGTCCAGCAATCGCCAAGATTTCCAATAAGATTAGCCGCCATTAGGTCAAAGTGCTGAATGTATGGGGCCAGAACAGGCTTGCATGGAGTACAAAAATCCACCGGGCCAATCCAGGCACTGGTATCAGTACCGTTACAAAGTGTACGAACCATTACACTATAGCAGGTGGAAGCCTGGAGAGTATCGAGGAGAATTTCATCACCCGGTATAAAGCCCGAAAAGCCGGGTCCCGAGTCACCTCCCGGGAAGGTTCCCGCTGCGCCAATCCATACCTGCGAAAGAGCATTGGTTGCTGTATCCCATAAAACCACAACTGAAGTATCGGTTATACTTCCCACAGCCATATTTCCAAAGTCCGGACATACTGGTAGCTCCTCCACCTTGATGTCATCAATAGCCATATCACCGGCACAACAGCCCGCACTTGTAGCTACAAAGCGGATCTTTATAGTATCACCCAGCAGCGATAATGCTGCCCCTGTTTCCTTGAACGGATCAGAAACTGCCTGTTGATCTTCAGAGTTGATAAGCAGAAGCGTATCCCACTCGGAGGACAGATCCCGTGCCTCTACTACCAGATCACCCAGTTCATTTCCAAGGCGATGGTAGAAGAAACTTAAGTACGGCTTGTTAAGACCAGACACATCGATCCATGGCGTAGCAAAAATTGCCTTATCTCCAATCTGGCCATTGGAAGCTTCGGTATAGATGTAATTTCCGGTACCGGAGTTATCACTTGAGGGACCTGTATTTACAGAAGGGGTCTGTGAATTAAAAACACCCCATCGGTATTCATTGTCTTCATAAGGTACCCGCGACCAGCAGGAACTGATAGCATCTCCAACGCTTGATGTTATCCCGGGAATCCAGCTGCTGCCGTCAAAATTTTCAGAAAAGGGGGCCAGGGCAATGGCGCACCCACTTGTAAAACTTACCGGCCCCACCCATGGGCTAAAGCCCGCTATAGCACAACTGTCGCGCAGATAAACCTCATAGGTCTGGTTCGGAATAAGATTGGTCAACTGCAGGAAGACGGTTGCCCCGTTGCTGGTGTCAGATCCAGTCCCGCTGCCATTGCCCGGGCTAAATCCCGCTACACCCCACTCCACATGGGTGGCAACACCAGCGCTGCCCGAAGCCCAATTTACCTGTGCAGATGATGGTTCGATCTTACTGACATAGATATCAGATAAAGCCGGAGGAATACATGGCGGCTCCAACTCATAGTGGAAGTCATCTATAAAAATACTGCTGTAGCTGTTTTCATTTCCATGAAGAAAAGCGGCATACTGATCTGTACCGTTGTAGCGTCCATTTCCCACATTAAGGGAAACGATATGGGAGCCATAGGTTGTGGTAAGTGCGATGGTGTCGATGGCGGTAAAAGTGCCGGCATCACCGGGGTTACTCATTGTTCCCACTATAACGGTGTTAGCTGCAACTGCTGACATTACCATAAAGCGAAGTTGCTTGTCACCTGAAGGCATATCCTCAAACCTGGGGGTGATCGCTATTGTGGAATCGCCTGGTAAAGAACCTCCGCCATTATAAAGCCTCAGATGATGGGGAGCAGTAAATGGGGATCCATAATTATATGTTTCTGCAGTGCCGCTGCCTACTGACGCTCCCGCTACCTCCATGCTCCAGCACGAGGGCACATTCTGTAGCGTTTCTGTATCGAAATCATTGGTATAAGAAACATTAAAGCCTGCACATGTTGTGGTAAACGTGAGGGGGCCTACAAGGGCAGAAGTATCACCTGATCCGCAATTGTTGCGCACATAAATCTGATAGGCAGTGTTGGCGCTAAAGCTAAAGGCGCAACCGGGATCAGAGAGGTCGTTGAGAATAAAGGTACCGCCTGAAGTGGAAAAGTTGCAGCCACTGCCGGGAGTAAAACCGGGAAGACCCCACTCTACGGTATAATTACTACCTCCGCCAATTATTTCGAAACTCGCACTGGTGTCAGTAGCAGCCTGCAGGAAGAGGGCGGGTTGAGGGCAGGAAGGACCTTCTTCAATTGAAACATCATCAATAGCTATATCACCGGTATAGCTGCTTCCGCGAAAGCCTGAAAACCGAAATAGTGTGCGCGTGGATTTAAACTGGCTTATATCTACCTCTGCCCTGGTCCACGCGTCATTCGCCCCAATATGTTGTTGTCCGTTAATCCGGTTAATAGTCGTCCAGGTGGCACCGGAATCCACACTCGCCTGTAGCTCGAGCACACCCATTGTTGCCCCGAACATATGATACCAGTAGGAAATAACCGGGTTTGATAAGCCGGTAAGGTCAAATTCCGGAGTGTGGAGTTCTGATAGGGTTCCTGACAGCGAGGTTTCGAGGTAAACATAATGACCGGTTATGGAGTCAGTGGTATGGTCATACTGTGGACCGGTGGAAGAGGAAGGCGTAGCACCTTGGATAACCTGCCATGCCAGGTCATCAGCCGATTTCACCTGCCAGCATTTTGGCAATGCACCGGGAGCTCCGAGGAAATTCTCAAAGGTTTCGCTGTAGGGAAAGGCGGTTATGGGAGCACAATCTGTAGTGATGGAAACCGGACCGATAGTATCACTGGTGCCCTGGGTGCCACCGCAATTTGAGGCAATATAAAAGTCATAGGATGCGGCAGGAGACAATCCGTTTACGGTATATCCCATGGCTGTGGACGAAGCCATATTTCCACCCATTTTGGGGTCAAAGCCGCGGTATCCATAAAATATGGAATAAGATTGTGCGGCACCATTTTGAGACCACCCCAACTGCGCGCTGTAAGGGCTAAGCGTAGTGGCGCTAAGATTATAAGGGCTGGGGCACAACCTTGAAGTGGTAAATGGGTGGGCTTTGGGAAGGTAGGCCGAATCTCCGGAGTTACAGAGTTCTCCGAAGTAAACCTCGTAGGATGTTTTTGGAGAGAGGCCTGAAAGAGTAACCACCGGGACTGAATTGGGATAGGTGCCTGAAAGTGTGGTGCCGCTTCCTGGTGTAAAGCCCTGTGGGCCATATTCAAGATAATAACCTGTGTTTCCCGTGCCCGGTTGCCAGCTTACACGTGCCGTTGTGGCATCGATGCTGTCTATTGCAAAGTAGCTGAAGGGATTACAGTTTCCCCGGATATTCAGATCAATGTTATAAGTATTCTGAACTTCAGCAGAATCAATCGCACGGCTATACCACCTGATTTCATCCAATAGCCCATTAAGACCATGGTTGTTAGCGTATCCTCCTATGGTGAGACCGCTTCCCGACACGTTTGGAACAGAATCTACAGCAACCTGGGAGTTTTTGACTCCGTTCACATACGAGGTATAAGTAGCTGCCTGCGCATCATACACCACGTGTACCATATGACTTCCTGATGTAGCTGCCCCGGTTATGAGCAAGTCGGGGAGATCACCTCCGCGCATCATAAGATTGTTGCTGCCCGCCACCCCATTTGTAAAGCAACGGAACTCCCCTGCCCCGGCATCGCCCAGGAAGTAATAAAGTGTGGAGCTCACAGGAATACCGGCCGTCCAGAAAGCAAGAGTGAAGCTGCCGTTTATTGTGGTATTCCAGCCCGTATTTATTTGATTGGCTGCGGAGAAATCTCCGCTACCCGATAGTGCGTTGGATTGAAGAAATCCACCTGAATCAACAGAGAGGTTACCTGATATGGGTGCCGGGTTAACCCCTACAGGATTTCCGGCATAGTTAATTACAGAGGAGGTTGAGGCATCAAACTGGTAGTAAATTAGTTCAGGTAGCTGTCCGTACGAAGTTCCAAACAGCATTATCCCCAACAGCACAGAAATATGTTTCATGACCAAATCAGAGTAAGTAGAGTTTCAGCAGGGCTAAAATAGAAAAATAGCCTGCTCGCTTCACCTAAGTTGGTTAATATCAAGGTATTATTCTACAATTTGGGGTAAGTTTCCACCGAATGAATGAGGATTTTTTTCTACGGAAAATCCATGTAATGAACAGCCTATTAAATCAGCTGCTGCTAAAAAGTGGGATTTGATTTTTTTTTAATTCCACAGTTGAAAACTCCACCTAAGTGCCTGAAAATGTGGGAGAAGTACTACAATTACTGAAAGTTTTATAAGTTGGATGGCGTAAGTTGCAAACAAAAAAAAACCTCCCGGAAAAACCGGGAGGCTTCATTATTCTAAATCTGTCGGTTACTGCAGGCTCACCCTTCGGTAAGCTTTCATATCGCCTGACTGGATCTCAATCATGTAAATGCCCCTGGCATATTCACCCAGCGCAATGCGCTCGCTGAAGGTGCCATTGAGGTTATCCCGACTTATGCGTATCACCTCACGGCCTCGAATATCCATCACGCGAATGGTGGCACTTGAACTGGCCTGTGGATCAAAACTCACCGTAACATCACCATTGGATGGGTTCGGGTATACACTCAGGCTGCGGTCCAGAGCGGTTTCCTCAATATCTATACCGGCTACCACTACGGTGTCGGTAATTGTATCCACCCCGCACGCTCCTGAAACTGCAAGAGACACAACATAGCTTCCATTAGCTGTGTAGGCATGCGTGGTGTTCATACCCGTGCCATTGTTGCCGTCACCAAAATCCCAGTCGTAGCTGGTGGCACCCTGCGAGGCAGAAGCGTCAAAAGTTACAGTAAGATTGGTAAGGGTGGGTGCACCTGGGGTCGATGTGAAAGCTGCCGATATAGGGCCACTGAGCGTTGAAAAACTTATTGGCCCCACAGC
>CAZNMG010000169.1:0-3873 GCA_964574075.1 uncultured Owenweeksia sp. | reverse complement strand
TGGGCAATCTGTTCCGGTGGAATATGTTAAAGAGGTGGCGGACAAGACTCATATTAACGCATTTATTTCTATCTTTACTTCACGTCCTTATGCTGAGGATTTAGAAAGCTACTTTCAGCGTCTTGAGGAGCTATTCGATCCCCACAGATATCATTTCTGGATTACCGGTACTCAACTATCATCGACAGAATTCCCCTACAAAAGCCACTCTCACACGCATGTTTTTGAGGATATTGAGGCACTAAAAGAGGCTTTGCTAAAGAAATTGTAAGTATCAGAGGACAAGAGTAAAAAATTAAAATTCTGATAGTCAGCTTATAATGGCTCTGGAATAGGGGATTTTTAAATATTTGTAGGAAAAGTTTGCGGTTTTCCAATGTTTGTTTAACTTTGGGTCAGATTACTTAAACAAAACAACACAAACATCGCAGACTATGTCAAAGTCAGAATTCGGATCGCTGATCCTTTCGCACAAGAGCTTTTTATACCAACTGGCAATGAAATTAACCAAAAGCTCTGAAGATTCAAATGACCTTTTACAGGAGACCTACTTTAAGGCCCTGAAAAACAGTGAAAAGTTCCAGGAGGGTACCAACATTAAAGGATGGTTGTATACCATTATGAAGAACACCTTCATCAATGCGTATCGCAAAAAGAAAAATCAAAACACTTTTGTGGACGACACCGACAACAAGTACTTCATTAACATGAAGGAAACGGAAAAGACGGTAAAAACCGATGCCATCGTAGATCATGAGTATATGATGAAGCAGATAAACTCCGTAGAGAAGACCTACGTAGAGACCTTCATGATGTACTACAATGGCTATAAGTATGAAGAAATTGCAGAAATACTCGGTATTCCATTGGGTACAGTAAAAAGCCGCATCTTTTTGGCCCGCAGAAAAATGATGGCCAAGCTAAAGGATTACCGCTAGGCCGCGGGTAGCCAATGGGCAACAAGGTGGTTGTTATAGGTGCGGGCTTCGCGGGCCTTTCTGCAGCCACGCATTTAGCAAGCAAAGGTTACGATGTTACTATTTTAGAGAAAAACGACCAACCCGGGGGACGGGCACGGTCGTTTTCTGTTAAGGGCTACACCTTTGATATGGGACCCAGCTGGTATTGGATGCCCGATGTCTTTGATCATTACTTTGAAACCTTCGGTAAAAAAGTAAGGGATTATTATAATCTACAGCGGCTGGATCCTTCTTATCGCGTCTTTTTTGGAGAAGATCGTGTTTTAGATATTCCTGCATCAGTTGGTAAACTTAGCCAGCTGTTTGAGACCATAGAGCCAGGCAGTGCCTCCAAACTGGAACAGTTCCTTTGCGAATCGGCCTACAAGTACCACGTAGGCATAAATGACCTCGTATATAAATCTGGCCTCAGCCTGAGTGAATTTGCTGATAAGCGAATGTTGAAGGGTGCCATGCAGATGGATCTCCTGAAATCCATCCGAAGTTATATCCACAGTTACTTCAAAAATGAAATGATCCGGAAGATTATGGAATTTCCCATACTCTTTCTGGGCGGCACCCCTCAAAATACTCCTGCACTTTACAGCCTTATGAACTACGCGGATATGGCCCTGGGCACCTGGTATCCGATGGGAGGGATGCATAGGATTGTAGAGGCAATGGTTGCCCTCGCCCGTGAAAAGGGAGTTTCTATCCGTACCGGTGAGGCAGTCTCCTCTATTGAAGTTACCGGCAAAACTGCAACCACAGTCAGTACTGCCACCGGAACATCCTATAAAACCGAATATGTTGTGGCGGCTGCGGACTATCATCATGTAGAGCAGCAGCTATTGCCGGAGCACTTACGTCATTATTCTGAAAAATACTGGCAAAGCCGGAAAATGGCTCCCTCAAGCCTGCTGTTTTACCTTGGGATAAATAAAAAACTCAGGAACCTTAGGCACCACACCTTGTTTTTTGATGAAGATTTTGATGATCATGCCCGGGAAATTTATGATACACCGGAATGGCCGCAGAAACCGCTTTTCTATGTTTCCTGCACTTCGCAGACAGATGCCAGTGTAGCTCCCCGGGGATGTGAAAACCTTTTCCTGCTAATGCCCGTGGCGCCAGGCCTGGCTGATCAGATAGAGATCCGTGAAAAGTACTATCACCTGATGATGGACCGCCTGGAGAAACTTACAGGCCAAAAAATCAGGGAATTTGTTGAAGTGAAGGAATCCTATGCCCACTCCGATTTTGTGAGTGACTACAATGCTTTTAAAGGCAACGCCTATGGGCTTGCCAATACGCTGTGGCAAACTGCTTTTTTAAAACCTTCTATGAAAAGTAAAAATATTGATAATCTGTACTATGCCGGACAGCTTACCGTGCCGGGTCCAGGGGTGCCACCTGCATTGATCTCAGGGGAGGTTGCCGCCAATGAAATTGAAAAAGCCTCCTTAAAAGCTGTTGTTTTATGAAGGCCATCTTTGATCAGATATCCCACCGTGCCAGTAAAAATGTCACTCACGCCTATAGCACCTCTTTCTCCCTGGGAGTGCTGCTGCTGGACAAGAACCTGCGCCAGCATATCTATGCCATTTATGGCTTTGTACGTTTTGCCGATGAAATAGTAGACACCTTCCATGATTATGACAAGCAGCAGTTGTTTACAGATTTCAGACGGCAGACTTATGAGGCCCTTGATCGCGGTATCAGCCTTAATCCTATCCTGAACTCCTTCCAGGAAACGGTAAATAAATATTCTATTGACCGCGAACTAATCGATACTTTTTTGCAAAGTATGGAAATGGATATCAGCTTCAGCGAAACCTACTCGCCCGAAGATTATGAGAAATATATTTTCGGTTCTGCAGAGGTTGTGGGCCTGATGTGCCTTAAGGTTTTCTGCGCGCCCCATGAAGCGATGTATAATGAACTGCGACCTGAAGCAATGAAATTAGGTTCTGCATTTCAGAAAGTGAATTTTTTACGTGATCTCAAAGATGATTATCACATTTTGGGAAGGTTGTATTTCCCCGGGGTTGAAATGAATGGGTTTAATGATGAGGTGAAAGCAGAAATTGAAAAGGATATTGAAAATGATTTTCATATTGCGTACACCGGTATCTTAAAATTGCCCCGGACGGCCCGGTTTGGCGTATACCTGGCTTATGTGTATTACCAGGCTTTGTTTCAGAAGATTAAGACTACCCCGGCAGCCAGTATCCTTAATAATCGCGTGAGAATTCCCAATACCAATAAGTACGGCTTACTTTTGAGCTCTTATTTTAAGCATAGTTTCAACTTATTGTAATTTGATTCGGGATGTCGGAGAATGTGATCCTTGTAGACGAGCAGGATAAAGAGATAGGGTTAATGGAGAAAATGGAGGCGCACAGGAAAGGTCTCCTGCACCGTGCTTTTTCAGTTTTTGTAATGAATAAGGCCGGTGAGTTGATGATGCAGCAAAGGGCTCACGATAAATATCACTCCGGAGGGCTGTGGACCAACACCTGCTGTAGTCATCCGCGGCAGGGTGAAGCAGTAGATGATGCCTGCCGCAGGCGGCTGATGGAAGAAATGGGTTTTGAATGTAGCGTGAAGAAGCTCTTCCATTTTATTTACCGTGCCGACCTTGACCAAGGGCTTACGGAGCATGAATTTGATCACCTCTATATCGGCCATTATGATGATGAACCTCACTTCAACCCTGAAGAAGTGGCGGACTGGAAGTGGATGACCATTGAAGAGGTGCAGCGCGACCTGCTGGTGCATCCCGAAAAATATACCGAATGGTTCAAGATCATTTTTGAACGATTTACCAACCACCTAAAACGAGAGGTTTGAAGGTAACCGTAAGCAGACATGCCCATTTTAATGCCGCTCACAGGTTGTACAACCCTGCCTG
>CAZNMG010000168.1:0-16401 GCA_964574075.1 uncultured Owenweeksia sp. | reverse complement strand
AGTGTTGCTGATGGCGGGCCAAGTGGCCTTGGCACAAAGAGATCAAGTGGAAATGGCAGATGTAATGCGCTCCAATGGAAAGATCTATGTAGTGGTTGCGGTACTGGGTACTATCTTTGCAGGCATTGTGGTGTTTCTTATCATCATTGACCGCAAATTGCATAAACTTGAAAAGGAGATTGAAAAATGAAGAGGACTCACATTGCCATTATTGTAGTGATCGTTGTAGCTATCGGTGCTATAATGGCTACACTTAATGATGCTTCCACCTACGTAGGATTTGCCCAGGCAGATTCCACACCCGGCACCAAGTACACTGTAATTGGTTACCTCGATAAGGAAGCTCCCATGGATTACAACCCCCGCGCGCAGAAATTTGCTTTTACTGCAATCGACAAAAGCGGTGAAAAACGCCAGGTGATCTACAATCAGCCCAAACCCCAGGACTTTGAGCGCAGCGAAGAAATTACCATGAAGGGCTTCGCCACTGACACGGCCTTTGTGGCCGAAGAAATTCTGATGAAGTGTCCTTCAAAATACAACGAGCAAAACGAGATGGCAGGTTACGGAACCTATTAAACTTGCTTCTGCTATTTATCGTAGTTCCTTCCTCAGTTAGTACCTTTCGGCTTTTATAATTCGTCATTTCAGACATTTATTTTTTCAATGGAATATATCGGTGAACACCTCTTCCCAGGCCAACTCGGACGCTTTTTTGTAAGCCTCGCTTTTGTATCAGCCGTTGTGGCTGCCCTGGCATACTATCTTTCCATCCGCAAAAACAACGACCGTACTTACCGCAACTATGCCCGCAGTTCCTTCCTGATTCATACAGCCAGTGTGCTGGGTATTGTGGGTACCTTATTTTACCTGTTGCTGAGCCACTATTTCGAGTATGACTATGTGTGGAAGCATTCCTCTACCGAACTGCCCTTGCAGTACGTGTTCAGCGCGTTTTGGGAAGGCCAGGAAGGAAGTTTTATCCTTTGGCTCTTCTGGCATGTGGTACTGGGCGTGATATTGATGTTTACCGCCAAAAAATGGGAAGCCCCGGCTATGATTGTCTTTGCTTTGGTACAGGCCTTTTTGGCAAGCATGATATTGGGCATTTATCCCCTGGGCCTAAAGATTGGCAGCAGCCCCTTTGTGCTGATGCGCCATACTGCGGAAAACATTGGCCTGCCCTGGACACAGGTAGCCGATTATCTCCATAAGTTTCCCGCTTTTATGGACGGCACGGGCCTTAACCCTCTGCTACAGAACTACTGGATGACGATCCACCCTCCTACCCTGTTTTTGGGATTTGCCTCTACCCTTGTACCCTTTGCCTTTGCCCTTGCCGCACTTTTTAATAAGGATTATAAAGGCTGGGTAAAACCTGCGCTTCCCTGGGCATTTTTCAGTGTAATGATCCTTGGGGTAGGTATTTTGATGGGTGGTGCCTGGGCGTACGAGGCGCTTAGCTTTGGCGGCTTCTGGGCGTGGGACCCGGTTGAAAACTCTTCGCTCGTACCGTGGATCACTATGGTGGGTACGGCTCACCTCCTGCTTATTGTCCGCAACCGCAATACAGCTCTGACCAGTGCATTTTTTATGGCGATCGTTTCCTTTTTACTGATCCTTTATTCCACATTTCTTACCCGCAGTGGTGTACTGGGCGATTCGTCAGTACACTCATTCGTGGATCTTGGCCTCAGCGGTCAATTGCTCATCTACCTCTTCTTCTTCATCGCCATTTCATTCGGCATGTTTTTATACCGTTACAGAAGTATACCCAAAAGCAAAAAAGATGATGAGATCAATTCCCGTGAATTCTGGATGTTCATTGGAAGTTTGGTACTTCTTATTTCGGCCTTTCAGATCATTTTCAGCACTTCAATTCCGGTAATAAACCAGGTGGTGGGTCCCGAAGGGCTATTGCCTATATTGGATCAGAAGATGGCTCCCCCGCTTGAGGCCATTGCGCATTATAACAGTTTTCAGGTACCATTTGCGATTGTTATTACCCTGCTCATCGCCATTGGTCAGTTCCTCAATTACAAGCACACCAGCGGAAAGCGTTTCTGGTCAAACATAGTACGAGGCTTAATCATTGGTTTAGTGCTTACTACAATTTTCGCCTGGATCTACGATTTTTGGAGGCAGCCACTTTACCTGGTATTGCTTTTCACCGGCTTGTTTGCAGTGGTCAGTAATCTCGATTTCTGGCTTCGGATTGGCCGGGGAAAATTTTCATTTGCCGGAAGCAGCATCGCCCATATTGGTTTTGCACTGATTGTGGTGGGAGCTCTTATCTCCAATGCTAAAAAGGATGTGATCAGCAACACTAACGTATTTCTCTCGGAAGAGCTTCCCTCCAGTGAAAATGCGCTGATGGAACTAAAGGATTCGGTGGAATTGGGAGAATATATTGCGGTTTGGAATGGCCTGAAGGAAGAGGATAACAAGCAGTTTTATGAGGTCAGTTACTATAGCCGCGAAGATGGCAGTAAGCAATTTGACCTGGCTCCGTTTCTACAGATGAGTGACCAGATGGGCCCTACGCCCAATCCTTCCACCCAGCACTTCTGGGACCGGGACATTTATACCCACGTACAATACTCTTCCTACCTGGAGCCAAAAACCGATGATGGCTATGCCAGCGAAATGGAAGTTGAAGTATCACGGGGCGATACGGTGATTTACCAGGAGCACTTTATTATAATGGACAGCCTGAAGGTAAATGCCTCGATGAATGAGGAAACACAGCAGATGGAGCGGCTCAGACTGCGGGCTAAACTCAGGGTGGTAAACGTGCTGGGCGAAGAATTTGAAGCATTGCCCGCCTATATTTTAGACGGCAATGTGATCTCATACGAGGATGCTTACCTGGAAACGCAAAAATTCAAATTCCGCTTCTCGGATATTAATACCGAAACAGATAAAATAAAGCTGGTAGCCTGGACCAAGGCTGATGAAAACGAAAAGCCTTTTATTGTAATGAAGGCCATCGTTTTTCCATTGATCAACCTGCTTTGGATCGGTTGCATCCTGATGGCAATCGGAACCGGAATAGCGGTTTACCAACGAATCAAGAATTAGGACCTTTATTTCATATTGTTCCGCATAATAGTAATGGGCCCAGTGGCCAAAACTTCGGGATAACAGAATACAATATAATAGTAGGTCCCATCGGGGAGCGGGCGGCCTTGCTTATCAGTTCCCGCCCAGTCATTGTGGTATTCCTCAGCGCGGTATACTTCACTGCCCCAGCGATTCAGGATGGTCAATCCACAATCCTCTCCTCCTATTAATTCCGCCAGGTCGAAATAATCGTTGCGCCCGTCTTCATTCGGAGAAATGTAATTCACCGGTTTATTCTGATCGGGGTCATGCACAATCACAAGCGTGGAATCTATTCCTTCACAACCCCATTCATCCGTTACACGCACATAAAATATGATCGTATCCTCATTGGTGGAGAGGTCAACGGTTGTAGCCTGGCTAAACGGGCTGCTGATATACACCGCAGCACTTGCCGACCAGTAAAAGGAACTACCTGAAGTGGCCCTGAGATTTACCCGTTGCCCCGGTTTCACAATTTGAGTGTCTCCGGCATCCACAACGGCCGACAAAGCCTCTACCACCACGGTATCAAAAATTGTTTCGGTACAGTAGCCCATGGACACTGTAAGGCTCACGGGAAAGGTGCCCGGTTCTACAAAAACAGGCCATACGATAGGGCCTTTCATTTGTTGTTTTTCAGCAAGTGGCCCCACATCCCAGGTAAAATCAGTACCCACAGGATAGTTGCCCCCATTGGCGCTAAGGCTGACGTTCTGCGATTCAAAGCAAGTGCGGCCATTGGCCTCGATTTCCGGTTCCAGGGCTTCCTGCACCTCAATGGCATACATTATAGTATCTGTACAGGCACTGTCTTCACTTACGAGAGTGACAAGGTATTGACCCGGGGCAGGAAAGGTATAGGCAGGATTTCTACTTGAAGAGGTATCTGCTAAAGTGGAAGGGTCACCAAAATCCCAAAAAAAGCCGTTTGCTCCCTGGGTTTCTGAAGTAAACTGTACTGTAAGACCGTTACAGGCAAGGTTCGAATCCTCGTCAGAAGTAATAAGGTCCGAAACAAGTTCATCTCTGATTACGATGGTATCGCGCCTGGTGTACTTACAGTCACCATAAATCACCGAAAAATCTATATAGTGCTCGCCACCTGTGTTCCAGCGTACAGGTGGAGGATTCCGCACTTCAGAACTGTCATAGCTGGCGCCCGGACCAAATTCCCACAAGTAGCTCGAACCGGGAGGATACATACCCGTGGCGGATAATGTTACTGGTTGTTCTGAAAAACATATAATTCCCGGCTGCTGAAAAGTGGGCAGAGTGGCAACTTTTACTTCAAAAATGGTAGTGGCTGTATCACTGCAAATATCTCCTGGCTGGGCAATATGGGTTACCTCATAAAATCCGGGTGTGGAATAATGGTAAACAGGATTTGCTGCACGGGAAGTGTCGGCCAGTGTGGTGGTATCGCCAAAATCCCAGAAATAACTGCTGGCATTCTGACTTTGCGTAAAAAAGTTCATGGTAAGCCCCTGGCACTTTAGAGTGGAATCTTCGGCCATCGTAAGAATATCGCTGAAAATGGAGGCACAGTTGGTAATATTGAACTGGTAGTCGAAGCGCACCGTGCTGAGCGGAACACCATTGCGGTATTCTGTAATGCAGATCCCCACCACATACTGCCCCCGTTGAGTAGGTGTACCTGAAATCTTGCCTGTCTGCGGGTGTATGGCAAAGGGAGGTGAAGCCGCCATTGGCGATTGGCTGGTAAAGGGAGGCAGGAATGGGATGGGAAAGTAAGGATCCTGGCCATCCAGTATATCGCAAAGCTCAAAGTGAAGCGAATCGCCATCAGGCTCGGTGGTATTTAAGGTAAAATCAATCGGGCGGTTGAGACATAAAAGTATTGGAGGAACATCGGGCAACTGGGGGGAGCTATTACAACCTGTGGATAAATTGGGAATAGTAGTGGTGTATGTATAACCCTGTGAGTTGGGACTGGGAATGTTAACTATCACTTTGTTGCGGCAACACTTCCGGTAAACGATAGAGTAGCCCCCGGCAAGTGGCATCAGAACCACAGTATCCAGGTAGTCAGCGTATTCAACACACACCCCCGGTGGGGTTGAAACACAGCCTGAGGTGTCAGTATCGATAGGTATTGTGGGGCCTTTTAGCACATTCAGCTCTACCACAAGGTTGCCCATTGCATCGAGAACTTCGATATCGGCAATGGAGTCAAACTTCAGGGTGTTCGGATTGCAGTCGCGATAAACCCGGAGCTTCACAGCATAAGTATTGCTCCCCAGGCATTCGTAGGAAATATAGCCCCCCACAAGGTGCGAGGCCCTGGCGGTTTGATAAATGCCCAATAATAGTATTACTGTGACAAAAGAGGTTAGAATATGGGTTTTACGAAGTAACAAAAGGAAGGTTTTTTGAATTCCAAGGTACAAGATATGGAGAATTAGGCTGGTAAATTATGGGCAACCATTTTTGGTAGAGCCCCGGCTATCAAACGAGCTTGTTGAATATGAACACACTTGCGGTCATCAACGGTCACTTCGTATTATGGTTACCGCATCCTGGTGGCGCACAGCCTGGTTGCACTGTAGGATGTAGTAGTAAGTTCCATCGGGAAGTGGATTGCCGCTGGGGTCACTTCCGTCCCAGTTATTTTCATACTCACTGGCTGTAAAAACCTCACTTCCCCATCTGTTAAGAATAACCAGCCGGCACATTTTTTCAGGATTCAGATCGCTGATATCGAAAAAATCATTCACTCCATCCCCATTAGGAGAGAAGAAATTGATGGGTCCACCCCTTTCTCTTACATATACCATAAGCGAGTCAATCCCCTGGCAACCAAGGAAATCAGTGGCCCGCACATAAAGTTTTACTGTATCGGCCTCTTCACGTAAACGCACCGTGGTATGCCTGCCAAAGTGATTGCCAAAATCCACCGCATGATCGGAATACCAGTAGTATCCTACACCCCCTGAAGCAGAAACACTGAACATATCCCCTCTTCGTATTACCTGGTCGGGACCTGCATTTACGCCCAACGTAAGTGCATCTATCTGCACTGAATCACGAGTGGTGAAAGTGCAGCCATTGCGAATAATGCTAAGTTCCACGTAATGCTTCCCGGGGCTATCCCAACTGATAGATGGAGGATTTTCGGCATTGACGACTTCAAAATTGGCATCCGCGCCAAAGTTCCATCGATAGGTAACATTGGGCGGATAGGTACCCGCAGGGGAAAATTTCACATCCTGGGCTTCAAAACAAAAAACCCCGCTCATCTGAAATTGAGGAACAATAGGGTCTTTTACATCGAAAATTACCTGGAGGGTATCTCCACACTGGAGGCCGGGATTGGCGATAAGTGTGACAACGTATTTCCCCGGGGCCGGAAAAGTGTAGGTGGGTGTACTACTACTACTGGTGTCTGTGGTAATTGAGGGGTCACCAAAGTCCCACAAAAGGTCAGTGGCATTTTTGCTTTCGGATTGGAAATTTACGGTAAGACCATTACACAAAAGCTGCGGATCCTCCAGAGGCGTTACCATATCGCTTACCACATTCAGAATACAATTGGTAACGGTAAATTGATAATCGAGGCGCACTGTGCTCAGGGGAACACCATCCCGCCATTCAGTAACACATATTCCCACCACAAACTTACCAATCTGAAAAGGCCTTCCCGTAAGCACACCGGTAACCGGATCAATGGTGATTTGTGGTGAGGAAGGTATAGGGTTGATGCTGGTATAAGGTGGTGTAAAGGCAATGGGTGTATAGGGTGGCGGGCAAGGCGGGCTGGGAATAACACTCAGGCAGGGATCACTGGAGGAATTAAAAGCTGCGCCCCCATTGAGGATATCACATAACTCAAAGTGCAGGCTATCCCCGTCAGGCTCAGACACGCTCATTGGAAGGTTAATATTTTCATTGAGGCATAGCACAATAGGTGCCGGTGAGGTAAACTGTGGGGTGCTATTGCACTGGTCGTCATTCTCGGGAATAGTAACCGTGTAGGTATTCCCCTTATCCCCGGAGTTGGCCACGTTGTCAAGATTATTCCGGCAGCAGCGTTGATGTGTTAAAGTATAGCCCCCCGGAATGGGCAGAAGGACAACCGTATCCATATACTCGGCATACTGGGTACAGAGGCCGGGGGGAGCGGATACACAGGGATTTCCAGTGGCATCTACTGATACATTAATAGTGGGCCCCTTAGGCGGGGAGATCAGCTGCACCAGATTGGCATTCTGATCATAGATGGCAATGTCAGCATTGGGATCCAGCGGCCCGGTTACAGATGGATTGCAATCGCGGTAAATACGGAGTTTAATCTGATAGGCATTGTTTCCAAGGCAGGTGTAGGAAATTTCACCGCCAACCAGGTGGGTGGCCATAAGCGTGGGAGAGGCCAGGACGCAAAGGCACAGTAGTAAAAGTGTAATGTGCCTCAAAGTGTATGGATTAAATAATTCATGATAACAAGCTTGGAGCAGATGTCTCCGTATTAAAACATCTAAGTAACCAAAAATAGCAATTGCCTTGCAATTCAAATTATTGATCGCCTCTTATTTCAAAGGATTAATCAGTGGTTTCAGAGCTTTGGAGGTATTCCTACATTTGCTGCATGCCTGATATAAGGAAGATTGCTATAATAGGAGCCGGAAATGCGGGAACGTATCTCACCAGCCAGTTGTGCACCCGCAACTTTGAGGTGGAGATTTTCAGCCGCTCCGGCCACGAAAGTCAGTTACTCAGTGAGTTTCTGGAGCAAAGTAGCAGTTTTCAGCTGGTGCTCCTCTGTGTAACGGATGATGCTATTAAAAACGTAAGCGCTGCTCTTCCTGCCGGTGACTACCTGGTGGCCCACGTTTCTGGCGCTACCGATATAGAAGCGATAGATCCAAAACATTTGCACCGGGCAGTTTTTTACCCTTTAATGAGCCTGCAGTCCACAAGCCATATTCCAATTGAAACCATACCCTTTTGCCTTGAGGCAGATAATGCGGCAGATTTAATGCTTTTGAAAAACCTGGTGATGCAGTTAGGAGCTGTGAGTTATGAGGTAAATTCGCTTCAGCGCACCCATCTGCACCTGGCGGCTGTCCTCGCTCATAATTTCAGCAATCACCTTTTCCACATAGCTTTCCAAGTAATGCAACAGCAAGGGCTCGATTTTAAGATGCTATTGCCATTGCTCCGCAATTTATTGCTACGCCTGGAGGAAAAACCTCCCCGGGATCTTCAAACGGGGCCGGCAGTGCGCGGAGATGTAGCCACTCAGCAACGCCACCTCAGCTTACTGAACGAACCGCATCACCGGCAGCTTTATGCTCTATTGAGTCAACTTATTCAAAATAACCCATGACGAAGAATTATAAAGAACTATTGCACCAGATCAAGGCCTTTGTTTTTGATATGGATGGTGTGCTTACCAGCGGGATTTTTCATGTGGGGCCTGATGGTCGCCCACTGCGCAATCTCAATAGCAAAGACGGCTATGCCATGCAACTGGCTATAAAAAAAGGCTTTATTGTGGCCGTAATTTCAGGGGGGAGGTGCGAAGGCGTAAAGGCAAGTTTGCAGCGCCTGGGCATCACCGACATCTACATGAACACTGCACATAAAATGGATGCCTGGAAAGATCTGCTTGCCGTATACGAGCACAAAGGACTCGAAGCCAAAAACATCCTCTATATGGGTGACGATATACCTGACTTTCACATTTTGCAGGAAGCAGGGATAGGAGCCGCACCGGCCAATGCAGCGCCAGAAATAAGGGAAATCGCCCAGTACGTTTCACCTAGGGAAGGCGGGCATGGATGCGTGCGTGATGTGATCGAACAAACCCTTAAACTGCAGGGTACCTGGATGATGGACGAAGACTATTACTGGTAATGAAAGCATTTTTTAAACTTATACGCTGGCCCAACCTCGTGATCATTGCCCTGGTGCAATACCTGATAAGGCTTTTCATTATCGAAAGCCTCGATTTACCGCACGCCCTCAGCCGCATCGAGTTTCTGCTGGGTGTGATTTGCAGCGTTTGCCTTGCTGCTGCCGGGTATGTTGTAAACGACATTTTTGACCTGGAAACCGATCAGTTGAACAAGCCCGGGCGGATGGTATTACAAAAACATTTCTCCGTAAACCAGGGGTGGATCGTTTATGGGGTTCTCAACGTTATAGCCATTGTATCGGGTTACTATGTGGCTCACGCTGCCGGTCTGCCCGATCTGTGGCTTATACCGGTAGTGGCCATAGCCCTGCTATATCTCTATGCAGTTGATCTTAAAAAAAGGGTATTGCTCGGAAATTTCATTGTCTCACTTTTAGTTGCCCTGCCCATCTTTTTTGTCGGGGTATTTGATCTTCTTCCTGCTGCGGGCGCTGAAAACAGCCGGATAATCAAACCGTTTTTTATGGCAATACTTGCTTATAGTGCATTCGCATTCTTTACCAATTTTATAAGGGAGATTGTAAAGGATGCTGAAGATATTGAGGGCGACAGCCGCCTGGGCTACAAAACCCTGAGCGTGTTACTGGGTCGAAGTCATATCCGGCTGGTTATTATCCCCCTCATTTTAGTATTGCTGATTTTTACCGGGGCCTTCAATATTTTCCTCTTTAGCCGCGACCTCTTCTCTGCCATTTACATCCTGATATTCGTGAACCTTCCGCTGCTATATCTCATCTGGAAAATCTACCTGGCAAAAGGAAAGGTGGATTTTAATAAAGCCAGCAACCTTATTAAAATTGTAATGCTCACAGGCATACTCTCTATTGCAGTTTTCACACTTTCCTTATCGGTAAATTGATTATGCAGTTTTTACCTACCGGCAAAAAATTGATCCTCGCCAGTAAATCACCCCGCAGGCAGCAGCTGATGCGGGAGCTCGGCTATTCCTTTGAGGTACGCACACAAGCGGTGGCTGAAGACTACCATCCATCTCTCCAGGGAAAGGATATTGCAGAATTTCTGGCGGCCAAAAAAGCCGGTGTTTTCAAAGAACAATTATCGCACGATGAAATAGTGCTCACTTCGGATACCGTGGTATGGTGCGATGGCGAATCTTTGGCCAAAGCTGCAGATGAGGATGAGGCCCGCGTCATGCTACTGAAGCTTTCCGGCCGCTGTCACGAAGTGATTACCGGGGTTTGTTTGCTCTCACAGGATCATAGCGAGATATTCAGCGCCACCACCCGCGTGTGCTTTCGGAAGCTGAGTGAGGATGAAATAAATTATTACATTCGGAATTTCAGCCCCTATGATAAGGCCGGGGCTTATGGTATTCAGGAGTGGATAGGAATGTGGGCCATTGAAAAAATTGAAGGCTCCTATTTTAATGTAGTCGGTCTGCCTACACACCTGCTGCCAGCTGCCCTGCAAAAATTCAGCTGATCACTTGAAAAAGCTCATTTCACTCTTCCGCATTGATTTCGATCCTGAAAAAAGGGTGTACGGGCTCGATGTATTCAGGGCTATTTCCATCCTTGTAGTGCTTAAGGTTCATGGCAATATTTTTCTCGAAGCCTACTTTCCCGGACTGCATCCTTCGGTAGGCATCAGCGGCCCCGAACTTTTCTTTGTGCTTTCAGGCTACCTTATCGGGCAAATCTTTATGACCCGCATTTCGCGCAAGGAAAACTTCACCACAGCAGATGTCTGGAAATTCATCCGCAGGCGTTGGTTCCGCACCCTCCCCAACTATTACCTCTTTTTGCTTTTTAACCTTGCCGTGGTATTTTATTATCGGAGAAACCTGGACTGGGACCACCTAAGCTACTTTGTTTTCGGCCAAAACCTGGTTACCTTAATCCCCCGCTTCTTCATCGAATCGTGGTCGCTCACCATTGAGGAATGGTTTTACCTCAGCATGCCATTTTGGATATTTCTGTTTTACAAGGTATGGGGGCAGAAGAATTTCCTGAAACCCATCCTGACCTACCTGATCCTGATTTTTATGTTCCGGTTGATCAGCTATTATATCTTTATGGATGGTAGCAGCATTGATGAGATCAGACGAACCGCCCGCCAGGTAGCTATTATCCGGCTCGATTCCATCATGCTTGGAGTATTGGCAGCCTACTTTAAAATGACATTTCAAAAAACCTGGTTTAAGTTCCGCTATCCCCTACTCATCCTTGGATTGGGTTTCATTTATGGAATTTACTTTATGCGTCACAGCCTCAATGGCTTCAGCCTGTTCAACTTCTATTTCATCATTCAGAGCATAGGAGCCGCCATGCTTCTCAGCTTTTTCGACAGCCTGCGTAAAACCACCAGATTCTGGAGATATCTGTTTACCCATATAAGTCTGGTATCGTACAGTATGTATCTGAGTAATATTCCGATGTTAAAGTTCATTGTCATGCCTCTTTCCGAGAATACTTCCATCCCGTTTTGGATTCTGTTTGCGTTCTTCATTGTTGGCAATATCCTCTTAAGTACACTGGTGTATAAACTTTTTGAAAAACCTATGATGGACCTCCGTGACGGGAAATCCATAAATCTTCGTAAACTTCGTGTACTTAACCGCCATAAATGAAGAAGAAACCCAGCCTGCTGTTATCCCTTATCCCGGTGGTTTTTCTCATCACCGCCCTTAGCATCAATGTTATCGGTGTTTATGGCAATGATGCGCTTTCGGGTTCCAACCAGTTCATCCTGTTGCTTTCAGCAGCAGTGGCGGCTTTGCTGGGTGTGATCAATGGCACCCGGTGGGACGATATCGTAGGGGGCGTGGAACGATCCATCAGCAGTACGAGCGGGGCCATTATTATTTTGTTGCTCATTGGTTCACTGGCAGGTTCATGGATGATCAGCGGTATTGTTCCGGCCATGATCTACTACGGGCTTTTAATTCTTAAGCCCGAGTATTTTTTACCTGCTGCGGCTATTATCTGTGCCATGGTATCACTTGCCACGGGCAGCAGCTGGAGCACTTCGGCAACGGTGGGTATTGCCTTGGTGGGTATTGGTAAGGCTATCGGTGTTTCCGAGGCTATGGTTGCGGGTAGTGTGATTTCCGGAGCCTACTTTGGTGATAAAATATCGCCACTCTCCGATACCACTAACCTCGCCCCCGCCATGGCAGGCACCGATCTGTTTACCCATATCCGATATATGCTGTATACTACACTGCCCTCCTTTATTATCACCATTATTATTTTCATAATCATTAGCCTCAACTATGATGCTTCGGGCCAGGTTAATGATATTCAGCCTCTCCTGGCTGAGCTAGATACAATTTTCAACCTCAGCCCATGGCTTTTTCTGGTCCCGGCACTTGTAATTTTTCTGATTGTAAAAAAGGTCCCGGCCATACCAGCCATACTTACCGGTACTTTAGCCGGGGCATTGTTTGCCTTTATTTTTCAGAAAGATCTGCTGATCAGCCTCAGTGGATCTGATACCCTCACATGGGAAAGCTCCTATCGGCTAATAATGAATTCTCTGACGGTTGATATGGAATTCAGTGCTCAGCACCCCGTACTCCAGGAGCTCCTGGGCAGCAGCGGCATGGCAGGTATGCTCAGTACCGTCTGGCTTATTATAACAGCCATGACGTTTGGCGGAGCGATGGAAAGCTGCGGTTTTCTGGAAACCATAAGCAGATCATTACTTAGGCTGGCTAAAGGTACCGCCTCTCTTATTGCCACCACAGCAGGAACGTGTATAGTGGTGAATATTACGGCTTCTGACCAATACCTCGCCATTGTAGTGCCCGGCCGGATGTATGCGGATGCTTATAAAAAACGCGGGCTGGCCCCTGAGAACCTCAGCCGTACGTTGGAAGACAGTGGTACTGTAACTTCGGTGCTGGTGCCATGGAATACCTGCGGGGCCTATCAAAGTGGGGTTTTGGGAGTGGGTACCCTGGCTTATTTGCCGTTTGCATTTTTCAACCTTCTCAGCCCGATAATGACCCTTATCTATGCCATTTTTGACATCAAAATTCGCAGGTTAAAGGAAAGAACTGCCTCATCAGTGGATGGTTAATGTGGTATTATTACCTTTAAAAATCCAATCCTGATAAAACCTGCAACAATGAGCTGGGAAAATGAATTTTCTAATTTCAAGGAGCCTTTTGAAAAATTCAGCACACTTATAGCAAAGAAAAGGCTAAACGAAAAAGAAGAACATGAGCTGTCAGAGCAACTGAACCTTACCGCATTACATGGCTGGCGCACATTGCGGGAGTATATGGCCGAAGAAGGTAATACCCGGCCTGAAGATTACGAGGCCTTTGAAAACATAGCTAAGGATGGTTTTGATCAGGACCTGAATTCCCTGAAGGATTCATTTGAAAATCCTGAAACTCCCATGGTCAACCATGATAAGGAGTCACTCCGCGAATATGAATGGGAAATAAGGGAGGTTGTTTATCCTGCCTTCCGCGACCTCAACAACTTCCTTGAAAGCAAGAAACACAATCGGCAGCATGACGAAAAAAAAATGCCGGATGATCAAACATCCGGCATTTAAAACCAAGCAGCGTATTATCCTTTAATCAAAAAGGACTAGTTGTCAGAAATAGTATAGGTGATCTGAACAGTAGTGGCATCATCGGCATCAATGGCAGCATACGAACCGGCAGCTACTGAAAGACTCAGCGCATAGGTAAGGTTGTGGCCATTGTTTACACCAGTACCAGTGTAAGCACTTCCGATACCGGTGATCACATCCTGATCAGTGGTAGTAAGAGCTACAGCTCCAGCGGTAGTTCCCATGGCACCGTCTCCGTTTCCTGCATCAGCAGCCGAAGTAACAGTAAGGGTCATACCAGCAGGAAGGGTTCCTGTGGAAATCTTGGCGCTAACGTCACGCGTTGCATCATTTAAAGTGCTCTTCACAGAAGAATAGTTCAACCAAATAGCTGAATTGGTCTGCGCACTGAAATCCAGTGGAAGACCAGCTTCGGTGGGAGCTGCTGGTCCCAGGTTGATTGAAGTTCCGGTAGCGGATTCAAGATCAACGAGGGCTACTTCAGGAATAGAGACAACAACATCGTGTACATCGTCATTGTCATCCTGTGCAGAAACAATAGTGGCAGTTGCTACCAAAGTAGCGGCAAAGAAAAATTTTGTCAAGTTCTTCATGACTTTTGAGTTTTTGATTTAGAGTTTTCAATTATTGACGGGGCAAACATATTCCCTTAACTCTAATAATCAAGAGGTTACAAATGCGGTTTAACGAGTTAAACGGGCATCTTATCGAAAAATGAGATAAATCCTAAGTATTTGAAAGGCAATACCTTCAGGATTATCCTACAATAACTTGAAAACAGAGTTGACATAATTTCATACTTTTCGCAGCTCAAAAAATTATCATCCGTTTGACAAAGTCCCTATCCTCCGTATCTGTTTCTTCCGTTTTACTTTTAATGATCACTTTCAGCGTAGCATCCCATGCCCAATACAGCGCCATTGATATTGCGCGTTTATCGCCCAAAATCGAAAAGCTACTGGAGAAAGATCAAATAGTTACCACGGCTGATCTGCAATCCCTTACATCCTCCTGTTACATTCCTGCGGATTCCTCTCTTTTTTGCTATCATGAAAAGGAATTTATCATTGAGGCCGGTATTGATGAGGTATGGCTGGCGTACAAAACAATAAGGCCGGAAGAAGCCTGGCAGGGAAAGATCGGGAGTTTTGCTTTTATGTATTCCAGATTCTCGGGAAAGCTTACGTATAAAAATGATGCCTACTATGGAATGGAGGTGGGCCAGGTCATATTTATGAACCTGAAATTTCTGGGCGGGCTTTTTAATCTGGCCGTAGGTCATGAAGTGACCCGGCTGGACGAAGAAAAAAAGTTAATACAGTTCTGCTACCTCGAAAATGGAAAATCTGAAGGCTCGCAACTTATTTACCTTACGGAGACCAGTGAAGGAAATACACTTGTAACCCATCGTACACGTTACAGGAGCGATTCCGAATTCAGGGATCAGAAACTCTATCCCCCACTTCACGCCCTCATTATTTCGGAATATCACAAAAGCGTTGCGGCTCTGGCCGAAAGTTAAAGACCGGCCTGTGTAAGGAATACTTTCTCTTTTGGGATAATCACCGGAGGAACTTCATAAGACCGGTTAAGGGTAGTGGTTAATGCTATAGACTCCTTTCCGGTGTAAACAAGCAGACGCACCTCGTAATTCCGGTAGTTACCTGGAATCTCGATTTTAGTGGCCGTATTATCCCCCTTGTACGTCTGTCTTACAGGGTTTCCATAATCATCATTCTCCACCAAATACCAGCTGAATTCCAGTTCAGGAAAATCCTCTCTTGTGGGCATAAGCCATTTACCATCCTTATTTATGGCGAAGAAATACTTCAGAAACATACCGCTGTGTACCGGAACCGCAGGAGTAATGATCTTTATATTGTAGGGATACTCTTTATAATCAGCTCCACCCCAGCTTTCGCGCAGGCGATAATAGTCGGGTTTGGGATATTCCCTGAAATCGGTAATACCTTCGAACGCCAGGTAATTGGCAGTACGTTGATCCTGCCAACAGGCTATAAAGGCGCCATAGCTTTTATCGCTGAGCTGCAGATACTGAGCAACGGAGATCTTGCTGTAGAAATACGGAAAAACCAGTCCTTTCATCAGTTCCTCATCAAGGGTATCCCTTTTCTCCAGTAGTACACCATAGGCGTCAACAAGCGGTAATTCGTTTTGAAGGATCCTAAGTGTCTGCTCAAGTTGGGATTCGTAGGCTACATCAAGAGTTATAGGCCGGGCAGGATCTATGGCCCGCATTTTTTGCAGCAGATTGCTCATCCAGTCGAGATAAGCGCGCTGCTGGTAAAACAGCTGTGGCTTAAAGTGATTATCCTTTATATCCTTCCAGATACCGTTACCGAGGTTCCATGCCACAATCTGATCCTGATCCTTATGGCGCTCCATGGTGTTGAGAATCTCTTTTTCAAGGTCCTCCAGTTTATCAAAATCCTGTTCAAAATTGAGATGCCCCGGTATCCAGAAGCTATAGTGCACTTTCAGATCGCGATCGTCAGATACCATAAGTACATTTTTATCATACACCCCGGGTCCGTACCATTTTACCGTTGTAGCGCCCAACTCCCTGATGTGTGAAAAATCATTGGTGAGTTCGCGCCTGGCCAGGTTGTCATAATTGCTAAACCAGTCACGTCCCTTTCTGAAATTAACAGCCTTTAGAGCGGGAAAAGGGTTAAAGGGAGCTGTATTGGGATCTACTGCCGTGTGTTTAATTTCGGGCACTTTTCTCAACATGGTATAGCGCGCTGAATTTTCGCCAACTGTTTCACGAAGCGAGGCAAATGCTGCTT
>CAZNMG010000167.1:0-2764 GCA_964574075.1 uncultured Owenweeksia sp. | reverse complement strand
AGAACCAAGCCGGATAGTTGTGCCTTGACAACGGCAAAATGACTTTTAAAACCTTTGTCCTTGATTCTATCCATAACTGATTTGTCGTTTTCAGCATTATAGGTGGAAAAAACGGTGAAAGTGACCACCTGAGAACGATTTAAACTGACCACCCAATAACGGTTGAAACTGACCAGGGTAAAACGGACTAAATTGACCACCCCTTAATAAGAGTTTTTTGAGCTATTGCAGCCATTTTTGATTACAGAACTAAAAAAGTAATCAGATGGCCAATAAACCAATAGCTATGAATAAACTACGCAGTGTATTACGCCTATACACCGAAGGAAAGAGCAAGGTATTCATCAGTAAATATCTCAGCTTATCCCGCAATACAGTCAAGAAGTATATCAAAGAATTTGTTCGCCTTGAGTTAGGCTGGAAAGACATCAAGAAGCTCAGTGACCGGGAACTTTACCAGTTGTTTCATATAGAACAGGAGCGAGAGATTCCCAGGCGGATGCAGGAACTATATGCCTTTTTCCCTTATATGCAAAAGGAACTGGGAAAACCCGGAGTAACCCGTTTGCTTCTTTGGGCAGAGTATAAACAACGCCATCCAGACGGATATGGTACCACCCAATTTAGCAAGTATTACAACCAATGGAGGAATCGTACCACACCCTCCATGCGCATTGACCACAAGGCAGGAGATAAAATGTATGTGGATTATGCCGGAAAGAAACTACAGCTACTCGATATTGCCCAAGGCAAGGCCGTTGAAGTGGAAGTTTTTGTATCCATACTTGGTGCCAGTCAGCTAATCTATGCAGAAGCTACTCTCAGCCAGCGCAAAGGGGATTTTATTACATCCGTAGAGAACGCCCTGCATTATTATGGAGGAGTGCCGGCAGCCATTGTACCGGATAACCTCAAAAGTGCCGTTAGCAAAAGCCACCGGTATGAACCTACCCTGAACCAAACCTTTGCCGATTTTGCGGAACATTACGGAACCACCGTACTACCGGCACGGGTGTACAAACCCAAAGACAAAGCATTGGTAGAAGGAGCAGTTAAGATTCTTTATTCTGCCATTTACGCGGCCATCCGCAAGCAGCGCTTTACCAATATTGATGTGCTCAACAACGCTTTATGGACCCATCTGGAAGGGCTGAACAAAAGAAAACTCAACGGACGCCCTTTTAGCCGTAGAGAGTTGTTTGAAGAAATAGAGATAAACGAGTTAAAGCCCTTACCGCAGGAAAAATATGAGATGAAGGAATATGCTTGGGCTACAGTAATGAAAAACGGCCATGTCTGTTTGCAAAAAGATAAACACTATTACAGTGTCCCCTATCACTTCATTGGTAAAAAGGTCAAGTTAATCTGGTCTTCCAAAGAACTAAGGGTTTATTACAATTATCAGTGTATTGCCTCCCACAAAAGGGTAAAAAGCCCTTATAACTATACCACCGATGAGAACCATCTTTCTTCCACCCATAAGTTCATTACCCAGTGGAACCCGGATTACTTCATAAGGTGGGCCACAAACATTAGTCCGGAAGTAGAAATGCTCATTCGGGAGATACTGGATAAGAAGCCTTATCCTGAACAAGCTTACCGCAGTTGCATAGGAATATTAGGGCTGGCAAAAAAGGCCGGGGAGAAACGACTGATTGCAGCCTGTACAAGAGCCCTGGAATATGGGCTATACAACTACAAAACTGTTCAAAGCATCCTGGAAAAAGGCCTGGATAAAATAGATGACCATGAGTCCCAAACGACATTGCCCAAACACAATAACATCAGGGGAAAAGACTATTACAATTAACAAACCAAAACTAAACTAAACAACGATGAATCAAACAACACTGGAAAAACTCAAACAAATGAAGTTCTTTGGTATGTACCAGGCTTTCCAATCTACCTTGGAGTCCGGTAAGATGGATGATTATACTGCTGATGAGCTGGTAGCATATCTGGTCGGTAGTGAGCATGATGACCGTGAGAACCGTAAGGTAAAACGCTATGTAACCAATGCCCGTTTTCGCTATCAGGCGGATATAGAGAAAATCCATTTTGACCCTGCCCGGAACCTGGATAAAAACCGCATCATGCGTTTTGCTTCATGCGCATTCCTGGACACCGGGGAAAATATCCTGATTACCGGTAGTACAGGGGTGGGGAAAAGCTATCTGGCTTCAGCGCTTGGCCATAACGCTTGCAGCAAAGGATACAAAGTGCTTTACTTTAACACGGCCAAGTTCCTTGCTAAAATGAAGATGGCGAAGGCGGATGCTTCCTATATCAAGGAAATGGCTAAAGTAGAAAGGCAGCAACTGGTCATCCTGGATGACTTTGGCTTGCAGCCTATGGACAACCCGGCCAGAATGATTTTAATGGATATGATGGAAGACAGGCATGCGAAAAACTCTCTGATTATTACCTCTCAGTTACCGGTGGAAAGCTGGTACGATGTAATCGGAGAAAAAACGGTTGCTGATGCCATTATGGACAGGATTGTGCATAAAGCGCATCGTGTTGAACTCAAAGGTGAATCGATGAGAAAGAAACAACAACGAAAAAATAACTAAATTTATGTCAAACTTAATGGCTCAAAAAACTCTTGGTTCGCCAGATATTAGGGGTGGTCACCCGCCAGCGTTTTAGGGTGGTCACTTTATCCGTTATCTCCACTCGGATATCAGATGAAAAACCATTTTATTATCAAGAATTTATAATTAATAATATTGATTTAATGCGAGGAAATAATAATGAGTTTCAA
>CAZNMG010000166.1:0-7221 GCA_964574075.1 uncultured Owenweeksia sp. | reverse complement strand
GCTGCAAGCTGGCCCACCTCGGGGTTGGCCCCAGCGCCAAGGCCTTCGGTAAGTGTTACTCCGAGCTGTATTTTATTGGGTACGGGACTGTTGCCAAGAGCCTGGGAGTCAGTGTTGCACACCACAAAATCCACTCCTCGTATGCCCATACCGTACATATGGTTTACTGCATTGCTACCGCCTCCTCCTACGCCAATTACCTTTATCACTGAGGATTGATTTTTGGGCATATCAAAAGCGATGGTGTCATTGGAATTCTGCTCGCTCATAGCTGTTTTGGTTTTTTATAGATCGTCATTCAAAAAATTTCTAAACTTCTCGGCCCAGTTTTCAAAGACCGTTTTTCGCGGCCCTTTCTTATTATCATCAGGGCCACCGTGTGCAGTAGTTTCTTCAGTTTCAGTTGAGCGTTCTTCTTCAGAGGAGTCATCGTCTTCCGTGTGTTTTTCGGCCTCTGTGCGTTTGTAGTTCTGTGGGTTGTCGCGGGTAGGATCTATTACCGAGATCTCATCAGAGCTGCCTTTGGATACTCCTTTGAGAACGAGTCCTACGGCAGTGGCATATGCAGGTGAGCTATACTCATCATCCGATTCGCTGGCAAGGTGCTCATTGGGGTATCCAATGCGCGTGTCCATGCCAGTTACAAATTCCACCAGCTGCTTTACGTGCTTCAGCTGGCTTCCCCCGCCCGTGAGTACAATTCCGGCAATGAGTTTTTTCTTGTTCTCATCGTAACCGTAATTCTTTATTTCCAGGTAAACCTGCTCAATGATCTCCACTACACGGGCATGAATGATTTTGCTGAGGTTTTTGAGGGAGATTTCCTTGGGCTCACGGCCACGTAAACCGGGAATGCTTACAATTTCGTTTTCCTTGTTTTCGCCCGGCCAGGCTGAGCCAAACTTTATCTTCAGCAGTTCGGCCTGCTTTTCAATAATGGAACATCCCTCCTTGATATCTTCGGTAATCACATTTCCCCCGAAAGGGATGACAGCCGTATGGCGAATGATCCCATCCTTAAAGATGGCAACGTCAGTTGTTCCTCCGCCAATATCCACCAGTACCACCCCGGCTTCCTTTTCCTCCTGTGAAAGCACCGCTTCGGCAGAAGCCAATGGTTCAAGGGTGATGTCTGCCACATTGAGATTACTGCTTTTTACACAGCGGCCAATATTTTTGATGGAACTTATCTGGCCCACCACTATGTGGAAATTGGCTTCCAGGCGGCTTCCGTACATTCCTTTCGGATGGCGGATCTCAGCCTGACCATCCACCTTGTATTCCTGTGGCAACACATGTATGATCTCCTCACCCGGCAGCATCACCAGGTTGTGCACATTCTGGATGAGGTTTTCAATGTCCTTGTTTTCGATTACATCATCGGCATTCTGACGGATGATGTAGTCGCTGTGCTGCAGGCTGCGGATATGCTGCCCCGCAATACCTACCACCACTGATTTTATGCTTAGCTCCGAGGAGTTTTCCGCCTCTTGTATAGCCTGCTTTATGGATTCAATGGTTTGGGTGATGTTGGTTACAACACCCCTGTGCACCCCCATGCTCTTGGCCTTTCCCATGCCAAGCACTTCCAGCTTTCCGAACTCATTTTTGCGGCCAATCATGGCTACAATTTTGGTCGTTCCTATGTCAAGCCCTACGGCTATTTGGTCAGGATTCATATTCAATATTTTGTGCAGACAACCTGCTTATCATAAGCGAGGTTCAGGCTTGCTATGCTGTCCAGATTTTTAGCATCAACCACTGTTTCGTAAAATTTGCGGAGCCGTTCCATCTTTGCCTTCAGTATTTTGGGTTCGCCCAGATAGACCTCATGGCGGCCCGGTCTGGGGTATAAAATCCAGGCACCATCCTCCTCCACTTGCACCCCGCTGAAAAAGTCATTAAAATATTTATCGTGGGTTAATCCGTTAAAGAATTTGAAGAGTGCCGCTTCATCTGTGGCGGAAATACGGCCGGTAACCAGGGGAACTTCGGCTGAAAAATTGGGCGATAAGGCCATGCTATCTCCTTTTTCGTCAAGGTAATATCCTCTGCTGGTGTGCTGTACGCGTAAAATAGGCTGCTTCTGATTTATGCGGATCCTTAATATACCGTCCATGGCCGAATATACCTCTGCTTTGCGGATAGCGGGGTGATTATCAAGTCTTTCTTCTAACAGGTTTATGTTAATTTCTTTACAGAAAAGACTGTCCAGATAAGGGTATTCGGAGCGGATTATATCTTCAATCTCCTGCTCGTTTACAAAGTATTGTTTGGTGTCGTAATCCACCTCAATGGAAAGATCAGTAATACGGATGCTTTCACGGCAGGTACTGCTAAAGGCCAGCAGGGTCACCATTAAGGCAATGCCGCCCGCCCACGTTGCTATGTTCAGTGCTTTGCTCATTGCAACAGTTTCATTTTTAACGGATTTACCAGCTGATCAATATCCCCTGCACCAATTGTTAAAATAACTTCCGGTTTTTTTATTCCAAACTTGTTCAGGATATCTGTAGTGCCTAATAGCTGCTTTTTTTCAATATCCACTTTCTGCAATAGTAAATTGGAATTTATGCCCGGAATGGGCTTTTCCCTTGCCGGATAAATATTCATCAGCACCAGCTCGTCCACCTTGCTCAATGCCTCAGCAAACTCGTTTTCATAATCGCGGGTGCGGCTGTAGAGGTGTGGTTGAAAAATTGCAGTTATTTTTTTGTTCGGATATAGCTCCCTTACCGAACTTACCAGGGCGTTGATCTCAGCGGGGTGGTGGGCATAGTCATCAATATACACCAGGTTGTCCTGCTTGATGTGATATTCAAAGCGCCTCCGCACTCCCTTAAAACTTGCGATACCTGCTTTAACCTCGTGAGGGGTCAATCCAAAATGAAGTGCCAGTGCTGCTGCGGCCACGGCATTCTCTACATTGTGCCTTCCGGGTAGTCCACTACGGATGTCGCTGATCTCCATCTCCGCAGTTTTAAGATCAAAAAGGTAACTGTGGTTTTCGATGCGCAGGTTGCGTCCTTCAAAATCAGCTTCTTCATCCAGGGCATAGGTCAACCCCTTTAAACCGGTTTTTTTATGCGCCACAAGGATTCCTGTAACGCTTTCGGTAAACTGGATAAATGTATTTTGCAGGTCGTTTGCAGTACCATAAACATCGAGATGGTCAGAATCCACGGAAGTGATAATGGCCCCGGCCGGTTTAAGCTGTAAAAAGCTGCGGTCATACTCATCGGCCTCCGCCACGAGAATGGATTCTTCAGGGCCGGGCAGAAAGTTGGATTGGTAATTTACCGAGATGCCGCCAAGAAAGGCAGTAACATCTTTACCGGCAGTTTTAAAGAGATGGGCCAGCAACGCTGAGGTAGTGGTTTTTCCGTGGGTACCGGCCACTGCCAGACACTCGTGGTTTTGGCTGATTTGTCCCAGCGCTGCCGCCCGTTTTATAAGTTCAAAATTGTTGTCCCTGAAAAAATTGAGTTCGGTATGCTCAGCAGGAATCGCAGGTGTGTAGATCACCGTGGTGCGGGAGGCCTCCAAAAAATCCTGCGGTACAAGGCTTATATCATCCGTGTAGTGGATGGCAGTCCCTTCCTTTTCCATAGCCTCACAGAGGGGAGTACGCACACGATCGTAGCCGGCCACTTTTTTGCCGGTGCTGCGAAAGTAACGGGCAAGGGCGCTCATGCCGATCCCTCCGATCCCGATCATGTATATGTTCTCCTTCTCCTGCATTATTTCAGCATTTTCAGTACTTCACGTGCAATGTCATCCGCTGCGTTTGGCAGCGCGAATTTGCCAATGTTTTGTTCCAGCTCATTTCGCTGTTGCCGCAACTTATTAACAGCCTTCAGAAAGTCCTGATTAGTTCCGGTTTCCCTGAAAAGCAGGGCGGCATTTTCTCCGGCAAGGGCCTGTGCATTTTTTGTTTGATGGTCTTCGGCAACGTTAGGTGAGGGGATGAGCATCACCGCTTTTCGCGCCACGGCCAATTCGGAAATCGTACCGGCCCCGGCCCTCGACATGATGAAGTCAGCCGCGTAGGCGTCATTCATATTGGTTATGAAAGGCATCAGCTGAAACTGATCACTTTTGCGATCGCCAAACCTTTGTTCAAGTTCTTCTGAATACAAGTTGCCGGTCTGCCACAGCAGGTTGATGTTGAGAGCCAGTAATTCATCCAGGTTGGTGGCTACCAATTCATTGATCCTGCGGGCACCGAGGCTACCGCCTAAGATCAGGAGTGTGGGCCTTTCGGGGTTAAGGCCGAAGGATTTCATAGCCGCATTGCGGTCGCTGTTAATATTTTTTACGGTGGTCCGGATGGGGTTTCCGGTGACGAGGATCTTGTTTTCCGGGAAAAAGCGATCCATCTTTTCGTAGGCCACACATATCTTATTTACCCTTGGTGCAAGAATTTTATTGGTAATGCCTGGCAATGAATTTTGCTCCTGGATAAGGGTTGGAATACCACGCTTTGAAGCCACATACAATAATGGGCCGCTTGCAAACCCTCCGGTACCGATCACGGCATCGGGCCTGAACTTATTGATGAGCCTTTTACATTTGGCTAAGCTGCTGAACAGCTTAAAGGGGAACATGAGATTGCTTGCGGTTAGCTTTCGCTGGATCCCACTGATCCACAATCCTTCAATGTGGTAGCCGGCCTGTGGTACGCGTTCCATTTCCATCCGGTCGCGGGCGCCTACAAATAGAAACTCCGAATCGGGCTCCAGCTCCTTTAATTTGTCAGCAATGGCTACAGCCGGAAATATATGCCCCCCGGTGCCACCTCCGCTGATCATGAATTTGTAGTTAGGCATGGGCTGGTGAGTTTTCAGTTTGGGGCTCTTCGTTTTCCTCTTCAATTTTTCCGCGGCTCACGCTAAGAATAATGCCTATTGCAATACAGGTCATCCAGATGCTGGAACCTCCGGCACTGATAAGCGGAAGGGTTTGGCCCGTAACAGGCAAAATATTCACAGCTACACCCAGGTTTACAAATGCCTGTATGAGAATGGTGAGGCCGGTCCCCGCTGCGACCAGCATGCCAAATTTTGATTGAGCCTTGGTGGCGATCATCAGCACCCGAATCAGAAAAAGGGCGTAAAAGAAAACCACCAGCACCCCGCCAAACAGGCCAAATTCCTCTACGATAACCGCATAAATAAAATCGGAATTAGACTGGGGGAGAAAGTTTTTCTGGATGCTCTTTCCGGGACCTTTGCCCAAAAGCTGGCCTTCAGCAATGGCCATTTTAGCTTTGGTCACCTGGTAGTTTTCATCGGGGTTTCCCTCGCTGAAATTCTCAATCCGGCTCTTCCATGTTTCTACCCTGTTGCTGATGTTGGGGAAGGCCATTACCAACAGTATGAAAAGCGTGAGTAAAACCATGCCGCCACCTGCAATAATCCCCAAATTTTTTAAGGGATAACCACCTATGAAAAGGAGTAGCATAGCTACGCAAAATACCAGCGCTGCCGTGCTTAAGTTGGCCGGAAGTATCAATCCGCAGACGAGGAAGATGGGAAGCAGAAGCGGGAGGAACGACTGCTTAAAGCTGTTTATCTTTTCGATAGGGGCCTTGGCTAAAAACCGGGCGATGTAGATCATCAGCACAATACTCGCAAAAGCAGAGGTCTGAAAAGTCCATCCCAGGAAAGGTATCCGTATCCACCGGGCAGCATTGGCCACCTCATGCCCCTGCAAGAGTGTATAAATGAGGAGGAGCACCACCACCGGCAGCAATACCACTGAAAATGGGCCAAAGTGTTTATAGCTGATATTGTGAGCGGCATACATTAGGAGGATTCCGAGCATCAGGTGCAGGCCATGCCGTGCCAGCATACTAAAGGTATTGCCGCTGCCATACAAAAAGGCAATATTGCTGCTGGCGCTGTACACCGGCAACAGGCTGAACAGCGCCAGAAATATGGCTATCACCCACAGGGTACGGTCGCCCTTTATGTTTTGCAGGATTTTAGACAAGGTTATACCGGGTATTTTTAAATTTTAAATGATGCATCGTTCCTTTTAGTTTCTCAATTCCCTCCAACTCTTCCACCAGGAGTCGCGGTAAGCCGTTTCCTATGAATTACCATCGAATTACTTTTTTCATTTCCTTCCTCAACCCACGAACTCCAAACTCCAACCTCAAAGTTTCCTCACAGCCTCCTTAAACTGTCTTCCACGGTCTTCGTAATTTTCAAAAAGATCAAAGCTGGCACAAGCGGGGCTCAGAAGAACGGTATCGCCTTTTTCTCCCATTTTGTAAGCCATTCGTACAGCTTCGTCCATATTAGCGGCATCGATCATCAGTTCCACCTTATCTTCAAATTCCTGGTGTAGTTTGGTGTTATCCACTCCCAGGCAAATAATGGCTTTCACCTTTCTGCGCACCAGGTCGAAAAGCTGGCTGTAGTCATTGCCCTTGTCCACTCCGCCCACTATCCAGATTGTGGGGTTGGTCATACTATCGAGAGCATACCAGGTGGAGTTTACATTGGTGGCCTTACTGTCGTTTATAAACTGAATGCCATAGATCTGGAACACGGACTCCAGCCGGTGTTCTATACTGTCGAAATTGGAAAGGCTGTCGCGGATCACTTCTTTGCGTATGCTAAGAAGTTTGCTGGCCAGGCCTGAAGCCATGCTGTTGTACTTGTTGTGTTTGCCCTGTAGGGCGAGTTCGGTGATGCTCATAGGTTCCTGATCTTTAATTTTTATTACAATATTTTCTTCGGGGGTAAGCCACGCGCCTTCCTTCAGATTTTTTTGCTCAAGGGTGAAAGGCAGTTGATGTGATTTCAAAGTATGATGGGCCAGGTATTTTTGTGTTTCCTCATCATCCTGGTTATAGATGAAGTAGTCGTTCTCTTCCTGATTTTTAGCAATCCTGAATTTGCTGGCTACGTAGTTTTCCAGCTGGTAATCGTAGCGGTCCAGGTGGTCGGGGGTAATGTTGGTAATAATGGCGATATGCGGACGGAAATTCCGGATATCATCCAGCTGAAAGCTTGATATCTCCAGTACATAGTAATCCTTGGGGTCCTCACAAAGGGCCGCAGCAAAGCTGTTTCCCACGTTTCCGCTCAGGCTTACACTCTTTCCGGCTTTGGCCAGGATATGATGCGTGAGCAGTGTGGTGGTGGTTTTGCCGTTGCTGCCTGTGATGGCAATCACTTTTCCGGGGCAATAGCGGTAGGCAAATTCAAT